>NZ_JBIDDG010000011.1:0-255242 GCF_043205005.1 Micromonospora sp. NPDC047620
CACCCCCCGGATCATCCGTACGACAGGGGCAGTAAGTCATACCGGGCCGGGCGACCGAGCAGTCCCCGGCTGGGGACGATCAAAAAGGTAACGGGGGGGGGTCAGCGGCGTGCGTGCACCGTCCGGCGCTCAGAGAATTCAGGGGAGGATCCGGCGTCACGGGCCGGGAAGAATCAGACCGGCCAGGTTCGAGGGGCGGGGGACGCCCTCACGTCGGCCGGACCATGTGTAACGACCGGCGGCCCGCCATCATTCCGGGCCCAGCCGCACCGACCCGGTGGGGCGGCGCTCGGCCGTACGCAGGGTGTAACCATCCCCGGCCGGCCCCGATTCCGCCGCCAGGATGCCCCAGGTCACACCCACGGAGCCGCATCCACGGGTGCACTGCCCGCCCCGTGTCGAGTTGCCCACATACCGGACACGCCCCGTCGCCAGCGATGCCGCAAACGCCGCGAATCCGACACAGAGGCACGGACGCCGTTGGCGGCCGCACACCAGAAGCCCAGTGACCGCCGCCACATCAGATACGAACCGGTTCCGTATCGAAACTCCAACCCCTACGCTGACGTCAAATACGAGTCTGACCCGTATCGAAAGCGGGGCCGGGGGGAGAACCAGAGATGCAACCGCACGAGAACACCGGACATCCGAGGAGGTGGGCGATCCTCGGGGTGCTGGTGATCAGCCTGCTCGTGGTCGTCCTGGACAACACGATCCTCAACGTCGCGCTGCGTACGCTCGCCGACCCGGTGCATGGCCTCGGCGCGAGCCAGGGCGAGCTGGAGTGGTCGATCAACTCCTACACCCTGGTTTTCGCCGGCCTGCTGTTCACCTTCGGCGTGCTCGGCGACCGCGCCGGGCGCAAGCGTTTCCTGCTGGTCGGCCTGGTGCTCTTCGGGCTGGCGTCGCTGCTGTCGGCGTACGCGCAGAGCCCGGCGCAACTCGTCGCGGCCCGCGCGCTGATGGGCGTGGGCGGCGCGGCCATCATGCCGGTCACGCTCTCGATCATCTCCAACGTCTTCGACCCCCGGGAGCGGGGCCGGGCGATCGGCGTCTGGGCCGGCGCGGTCGGCCTGGCGGTGGCGATCGGCCCGATCCTCGGCGGCGCGCTGCTGGAGCACTACTGGTGGGGCTCCGTCTTCCTGATCAACGTGCCGGTGGTCGCGCTCGGGGTGGTGCTGGTGGCGATCCTGGTGCCCGAGTCGCGGGACCCGAACCCGGGACGCGTCGACGTCGTCGGCGTGCTGCTGTCGGTGGTCGGCCTGGTCGCCCTGACGTACGGCATCATCGACGGCGGCGAGCACGGCTTCGACCGCCCGGTGGTCTGGGCCGCGACCCTCGGCGGCCTGGCGGTGCTGGCCTGGTTCGTCGCGTACGAGCGGCGCAGCGACCACCCGTCGCTGGACGTGCGGCTGTTCCGGGTGCCCCGCTTCGCCGCCCCGGTGGCGATCGTCGGGCTGATCTTCTTCGCCGCGATGGGCGTGATGTTCTTCAGCTCGTTCTACCTGCAACTGGTGCGCGGCTACAGCCCGCTGGAGACCGGCCTGCTCTTCCTGCCCTTCGCGGTGGCCCAGCTCGTCTTCGCCCCGCGCAGCGCGGCGATGGTCCGCCGGTACGGCGGCAAGGCGGTCGCCGTGGTCGGGCTGGCGCTGACCGTGGTGGCGCTCGGCGCGTTCGCCTTCGTCGGCGAGAGCACCCCGATCTGGGTGGTGCTCGTCTTCTTCTTCCTCCAGGGCGCCGGGATGGCCAACATCATGCCCCCGGCCACGGAGTCGATCATGTCGGCGCTGCCCCGGGAGAAGGCCGGGGTCGGCTCGGCGGTCAGCAACACCGTCCGGCAGGTGGCCGGCGCGCTCGGCGTGGCGGTGCTCGGGTCGGTGCTCTCCGCGGTCTACCGTGCCGACGTCGACTCCGCGCTGCGGGACCTGCCCGCCGGGGCGCGCGAGGCGGCCGGCGAGTCGATCTCCGGCGCGTACGCCGCGGCGGGTCAGCTCGGGCCGGCGGCGCCGCAGCTGATCGCGGTGGCCGACGACGCCTTCGTGGCCGCGATGCACTGGGCGGCGGGCCTCGCCGCGGCGGTCGCCGCCGTCGGCATCCTCGTGGTGCTGCGCTGGATGCCCGGCCGCGCCGCGGCCCCGGTGGCAGCGCCGGTGCCGGCGGGTGAACCCGAGTTGGCCGGGACCGCCTAGGTTCGGGGACAATGTCCGACATGACTTCCGCCGCCGATGCTCCGCGGTCGCCCGGGCGACCGCGGAGCGTCCGCGCGGACGAGGCGATCCTCGAGGCCACCCTCGACCTGCTCGCCCAGGGCAGCACGATCGAGGCCATCTCGATCGAGTCGATCGCCGCCCGGGCCGGCGTGGGCAAGGCCACCATCTACCGCCGCTGGCCCGGCAAGGACGCGTTGCTGACCGACGCGCTGCGCCGGCTCAAGGGCAGCCCTCCGGCGCCGCCCGGCCGGTCGGTCCGCGACGACCTGGTGGTGCTGGTCGGCGCGGTCGGGCACAACATCGACCCGCGGGCGGCGCGGATCATGCCCTGCCTGGTGCCGCGGGTGAACCGCAGCCCGGACGAGTACCAGCTCTACCAGAGCATCATCGAGCCGCGCCGGGCGCTGATGCGGGAGGTGCTGCGCCGGGGGATCCGCACCGGCGAGCTGCGTGCCGACATCGACGTCGAGGTCACCATGGCGATGCTGACCGGCCCGATGCTGATCCAGCGGGTGCTGCGCTGGCACCCCGACCTCGACGAGGCGTCCCTGCCGGAGAAGATCGTCGACGGCGTCCTGGACGGCATCCGCGCCCGCTGACCCCGGCCACCGCCCCGGTCCCGCCCGCCGGTACGGCCACCCGGGCCCGCGCGCGGCACGGCCGGCGGGACCGTCAGCCGGCCGGCGTACGCAGGCGGTGCAGGCGCAGGGCGAGCTGGACCTCCAGCGCCCGCTCCGGCTTCTGCCAGTCCGCGCCGAGTAGCTGCCCGACCCGCTCCAGCCGCTGGGTCACCGTGTTGACGTGCACGTGGAGCAGCTCGGCGGCCCGGGCCAGGCTGCCGCCCACCCCGAAGTACGCCTCCAGCGTCTTCACCAGCGCGGTGCCCCGGCGGGCGTCGTAGTCGACCACCGGCCCGACGGTGGCCTTCAGGAACCGCTCCACGTCCTTGTCGCCGCCGTCACCGACCGCGCCCAGCAGCAGCCCGACGAAACCCAGCTCGGCGGTGCTCGCGCCCTGCCCCGACCGGCCCAGCGCGCCCAGCGCGGTGAGGCAGCGGTCCGCCTCGGCGAACGTGGTGGCCAGCGACGCCGGCCCCGTCGACGGGCCGCTCGCCCCGGCGGTCACCGGCCGGCCGGTCACCCGGGACAGGTCCCGGGCCACCGCCCGGGCGCTGCCGCCCGCGTCCCGGCCCGGCAGCATCAGCACCACCCGCCCGTCGCGGGCCGCCGCCAGCCCACCCCGCGTCGAGGCGTACGTGGTGGCCCACGACAGCACCCGCTGCCGGGCCGAGCCCGTCGCGGCGATCGCGTCGTCGCCGACCGCCACCAGCACGTGCGGCGCGTCCAGGTCCACCCCGAGCCGGCGGGCCCGGCTGCGCAGCGCGTCGGTGTCCCGCAGCGGCCGGGCGATCAGGTCGTCGAGCAGCTCGCCCCGGACCCGCCCCTCCGCCTCGGCGACGGTGCGCCGGAACAGCAGCAGCAGCGCGGTCACCAGCGACGCCCGCTCCAGGATCCGCTGGTCGGCGTCGACCAGTTCGTCGTCGGGGCGCAGCACCAGCGCGCCCATGTTCTCCGCGCCGGCCACCACCGCGGCGTACCAGAGCGGCTCCCGGCGCACGCTGCGGCCCTCCGTACGCGACGCGGCCACCGCCTCCACCATGTCCGCCCGGTCCGGCTCGTCGATCTCGCCGACCCGGGCCAGCAGCCGGCCCTCCGCGTCCAGCGCCAGCAGCGCCCCGCCGAGCACGTCGGTGACCGCCGCGGCCACGTCCTCCACGCCGCCGCCGCGCAACACCAGCGCGGTCATCCGGTCGTGCGCCGCCGCGGCCCGCTCCACCGAGCTGCTGTGGGCCCGGATGGTGGTGTTCGCCGCCGACAGCTCCTCCAGCGCCGCCCTGGTCTCGGCGAGCAGCCGCGCGGTGTCGATCGCCACCGCCGCGTGCGCGGCGAGAGACACCAGCAGCGCCACCTCCTCCCGGACGAACGGCCGGGCCGACCGGTTGGCCGCGTAGAGCACGCCGATCGAGGTCGAGCCGAGCCGCAGCGGCACGCCCAGGATGGCCACCAGCCCCTCCTCGCCCACCCCGGCGTCGATCTCGCCGGTGTGGTGGAAGCGGTCGTCCTCCGGGTAGTTCGCGGTGACGTACGGGGCGCCGGACTGGGCCACCAGGCCGCCGAGACCGGCGCCCATCGGCAGCCGCAGCCGCTGGAAGCGGGCGGAGACCGAGCCGTCGGTGACCCGCATGTAGGTGTCGCCGCGCTCGTCGTCGTTGAGCGTCATGTAGGCGACGTCCGCGCCGAGCAGGTTGCGCGCCCGGTGCACGATCGCGCGCAGCACGTCGTCGAGGTCGCGCAGCCCGGCCAGGTCGCTGACCGTGTCGTACAGGCCGGAGAGCTCGACCTCCCGGCGGCGGCGGCGTTCCAGCAGCGCGCGGACCCGCAGCGCCACCGTCTTGGCCTGCTCCAGCTCGGCGAGCCGGTCGGGCGGCAGCCCGGCGGCGCGCGCGGCGACGAGCGGCCCCTCGAACTCCACCGCGGCGGCCTCGCGGGCGAGCAGTTCCAGGAACTCCACCGGTGACGACATGACCGACATTGTGCGGCTTGCCACTAGTTCGCCGTCCAGCCCCCGTCGAGCGCGATGGACGCGCCCGTGATGAACGCCGCCGGCGGGGAGCAGAGGTATGCCACCAGCTCCGACACCTCCTCCGGCTCGATCAGCCGCTTGATCGCCGCCCGGGCCAGCATGATCTTCTCGACCACCTCCGCCTCCGGGATGCCGTGGCTGGCCGCCTGGTCGGCGATCTGGCTCTCCACCAGTGCGGTCCGCACGTACGCCGGATTGATGCAGTTGGCGGTCACGCCGTGCGCGGCGCCCTCCAGCGCCACCACCTTCGACAGCCCCTCCAGGGCGTGCTTCGCCGAGACGTACGCCGACTTGTACGGCGAGGCGCGCAGCCCGTGCACCGAGGAGATGTTGACGATCCGCCCCCAGCCCTTGGCGTACATGTGCGGCAACGCCCGGCGGATGATCAGGAACGGCGCCTCCACCATCACCCGGTGCAGGTAGGCGAAGCGCTCCGCGGAGAACTCCTGCACCGGCGCCACGTGCTGGAGGCCCGCGTTGTTCACCACGATGTCCACGTCCGCGTCGAGCCGGTCCACCGCCTCGGCGTCCGTGAGGTCCACGCCCTCGGCCCGGCCGCCGGCCTCCGCCGCCACCGCCTTGGCCGCCTCGATGTTGCGGTCCACCACCAGGACCTTGGCGCCGGCGGCCCCGAGCCGCAGGGCACAGGCGCGGCCGATGCCGCTGCCGCCCCCGGTCACCAGGGCGGTACGACCAGCGAGGTCGACGTGTACGACGTGGGGCACCGCCACGGGTTCTGCCGTCATGGCGCATGAAGTTACGAGCTGTGTGTCCGGGCGCACATGGGGCGGCGGCACATACTCGACGGCCGGAGTGTGTGGTCCACACGGCACGTCGGCGGCGTGTCGGCGTGCCCGGCGTGTCCCCGACACCGGGCCGTCGTCCGGCTCGGTAGGGTGTCGAACACACGTACTGCTGGCGGTTGGGGGAGGAGGCGGCGTGCGGGTGCTCGGCGTCGACCCGGGGCTGACCCGGTGCGGGGTCGGCGTGGTCGAGGGCGTGCCGGGGCGGCCCTGCACGTTGGTCGCCTACTACGTCGTCTACACCGACCCCGGCGACGAGCTGCCGCTGCGTCTGCTGCACCTGGACCGCTCGCTCACCGACCTGGTCGCCGAGCACCGGCCGGACAGCGTCGCCGTCGAGCGGGTGTTCAGCCAGCACAACGTCCGCACGGTGATGGGCACCGCCCAGGCCAGCGGGATCGCCGTGCTCGCCGGCGCCCGCGCCGGGCTGCCCGTGCAGACCTACACGCCCAGCGAGGTGAAGGCGGCCGTGACCGGTTCCGGTCAGGCCGACAAGGCCCAGATGACGGCCATGGTCACCCGGCTGCTGCGGCTGCCCGAGCCGCCGAAGCCGGCGGACGCCGCCGACGCCCTCGCCCTGGCCATCTGTCACGTGTGGCGCGGCGGGACGCGCTCCAAGCTGGCCGCCGCGGCCGACCGGGTACGACGAGGAGGAGCCAGATGATCGCCAGCGTGCGCGGGGTGGTGACCGCGACCGGTCCGGACCACGCGGTCGTGGAGGTCGGCGGGGTGGGCCTGGCGGTGCAGTGCGCCCCCGGCACCCTCGCCGAGCTGCGGGTCGGCCAGCCCGCCCGGCTGGCCACCAGCCTGGTCGTCCGGGAGGATTCGCTCACCCTCTACGGCTTCGCCGACGACGACGCCAAGCAGCTCTTCGAGCTGCTGCAGACCGCCAGCGGGGTCGGCCCCCGGCTGGCCCAGGCCGTGCTCGCCGTGCACACCCCCGACGCGGTACGCAAGGCGATCGCCAACGCCGACACCGCCGCGCTGACCCGGGTGCCCGGCATCGGCAAGAAGGGCGCCGAGCGCCTGGTCCTGGAGCTGCGCGACCGGGTCGGCCCGGTCCCGGTCGGCGCCGACGGAGCGGCCGGGGTGACCGGCGGGGCGTGGCCCGAGCAGGTGCGGCAGGCGCTGGTCGGGCTTGGCTGGACGGCCGGGCAGGCCGACCAGGCGGTCGCCGCGGTGGCGGAGACCGTCGACGGTGACGTGCCGCCCGTGCCGGTGCTGCTCAAGCAGGCCATCCGACTGCTGGGCCGCACCCGGTGACCGGTCCCGACGGCAACCTGGTCTCCGCCTACGTCAACGACGCGGAACGGGACGCGGAGGCCAGCGTCCGGCCGAAGCGGCTGGAGGAGTTCATCGCCCAGCACCGCGTACGCGACCAGCTCGACCTGCTGCTCCAGGGCGCGATGCGGCGCGGCTCCCCGCCCGACCACATCCTCCTCTCGGGCCCGCCTGGCCTCGGGAAGACGACGTTGGCCAACATCGTCGCCGCCGAGCTGGGTTCGGGCATCCGGGTGACCAGCGGCCCGGTGATCGAGCGTTCGGGCGACCTGGCGGCCATCCTGACCAGTCTCGCCGAGGGCGACGTGCTCTTCATCGACGAGATCCACCGGATCGCCAAGCCGGCCGAGGAGCTGCTCTACAGCGCGATGGAGGACTTCCGGGTCGACGTGGTGGTCGGCAAGGGGCCGGGCGCGACCGCCATCCCGCTGGATGTCGAGCCGTTCACCCTGGTCGGCGCGACCACCCGCTCGGGCCTGCTGACCGGGCCGATGCGGGACCGCTTCGGCTTCGTCGCGCATCTCGACTTCTACTCCCCGGCCGACCTGGAGGTGCTGCTGCGCCGTTCGGCCCGGATCCTCGGCGTGCCGATCACCGACGACGGCGCCGCGGAGGTCGCCGGCCGCTCCCGGGGCACCCCCCGGATCGCGAACCGCCTGCTGCGCCGGGTCCGCGACTTCGCCGAGGTCCGCGCCGACGGCGTGGTCACCCTGGAGACCGCCCGGGCGGCTCTAAAGGTGTACGACGTTGACGCGCTCGGCCTGGACCGGCTGGACCGGGCGGTGCTGACCGCGCTGGTCGACTCGTTCCGGGGCGGCCCCGTGGGCCTGTCCACCCTGGCCGTGGCGGTGGGGGAGCAGCCGGACACGGTCGAGGAGGTGTGCGAGCCGTTCCTGGTGCGCGCCGGCCTGCTGGCCCGTACGCCGCGCGGCCGGGTCGCCACCGAGGCCGCCTGGCGGCACCTGGGGCGTACGCCACCGAATGGTACATTTGGTGCGGATGCCCCTCGCGCGCCCGATCTGTTCTCCCTGGACGTCGATCAGCCGTGATGCGAACGTGATCTGTGCCGCATTCGGCGTTCCCAGGTGCAGGGATTAGACTCGCGCCGGTCTGTACAGGACGTGAGAATCCGCCTCCGCTCCGGCACACCCGTGCCGGGTCGGCGGCCAATGGGAAGGTCTTTTCACCGTGCTTTACGCAGCAGAGGGCGGCGGGGGTGCCGGCAGCCTGACGCCGATCCTCATGATCGCTCTGCTCTTCGGCGTCATGTACTTCATGATGATCCGCCCCCAGCAGAAGCGCCGCCGCGAGGCGGCGGACATGCAGTCCGCCCTCGCCCCCGGCGACGAGGTGGTCACGATCGGCGGGCTCTACGGCACGGTCACCGGGGTGGACGACGACACCGTCCTGCTGGAGGTCGCGCCCGGTGTGCAGACCCGGTACGCCCGCCCGGCGATCGCCCGCGTGGTCAGCCAGGCGGAGCGTCCCGCCGAGCCGGCCGCCGAGGACGCGGACGCCGTCAAGGAGTGAGGCGTCGCTCCCGCCCCGGGGCGGCGGTCGCCGGCTCGCGGTGACCGCCGTGCCGGAAGGGGCAGCGGAGACGACGTGAAAACTGGATAGTTGGGCCCGACGGCGGGAGCCGACACGTCCACGCTCCGCTCGGCGCCCCCGCGCCGCGACGTCGGGGCCCGCGTGCCGGCCCCGACGCCGGCCCGTCAGGACCGCCGGCCGCACCGGCGCCGACACCCGCCGCACCAGCGGCGCGACCGTACAGGGAGACAGGACAGCCGTGGCACCACCTCAGGGACAGATGCGCCCCGGACGGCAACTGGCCGTGCTCGGGTTCATCTTCGTCGTCCTCTATCTTTTGGTGTTCTTCGCGGGCGGCGCCAGCGGCAGCCTGAAGGACCGGCTGGAGCCCAAGCTCGGCCTGGACCTCGTCGGCGGCACCCGGCTGACGCTGGAGGCGACCAACACCGTCGACGGCCGGGCCCCGACGGCGGAGAACCTCGAGGAGGCCCGCCAGATCATCGAGAGCCGCGTCAACGCCTTCGGCGTCGCCGAGGCCGAGGTGGTCACCGAGGGCAACCGCAACATCGTGATCTCCCTGCCCGGTGAGAACCGCGACATCACCGAGGTCGGCAGCGCCGCCGAGCTGCGCTTCCGCAAGCTGCTCAAGGCCGCCGACGGCAGCGGCGCGGCCGCCGCCCCGGCGCCGCCCGCCACCCCGGCGCCGTCCGGCAGCGCGACCCCGGCCCCGTCGGGCAGCGCGAAGCCCTCGGGCAGCGCCTCCCCGTCCGGCACCGCCGGGCCGAAGGTGACCCCGTCGGCGAGCGGCGGCCAGGGTGGCATGGCGCCAGCGCCGAGCGCCAGCCCGTCGGCGTCGGCCCCGGCCTCGCCGAGTGCCGCGGCGCCCTCGCCCAGTGCGAGCGGCGAGCCGGTGCCGCAGAGCGTCGAGGAGCAGCGCAAGGCCGTCGAGCAGAAGGTCGGCGCCGCCGCCTGGGCCGCCGCGAGCGGCCTCCAGGCACCGGCCGACCTGACCGCCGACCCGTCGCTGGCGGAGAAGCTCAAGCCGTTCGCGGCCCTCGACCCGCGCGAGGTCGCGGTGCTGCCGGCGCAGATGCAGTTCAACGTGCCGCAGATCAGCTGCGCCCAGCTCGACAAGCGGCCGCCGGCGTCGATCTCCGCCCCCGACCAGCAGGTGGTCGCCTGCGAGGACGGTGCCGCGAAGTACCTGCTCGACCAGGCGAAGGTGCTGGGCACCGACGTCGACGACGCCAACGCGGTGCTCGACCAGACCAGCCAGTGGGTGGTCAGCCTGGACTTCTCCGGCCCGGGCCAGGACAAGTGGACCAACCTGACCCGCGAGGCCTTCAACAACGAGGGCCAGGCCTGCGACACCACCGCGCTCGGCCAGGACGGCAAGTGCCGTGTCGCCGTCGTGCTGGACAACGAGATCGTCTCCTCGCCCGAGATCCAGGGCGTGCTGACCGGCAACTCGCAGATCACCGGCAACTTCACCCAGAAGGACGCCAGCACCCTCGCCGGCCAGCTCCGCTACGGCGCGCTGCCGGTGACCTTCGAGGAGCAGGAGCAGCAGAACGTCACCGCCACCCTGGGCGCCAGCCACCTGCGGGCCGGCCTCCTCGCGGCGGGCATCGGCATGGCGCTGGTCATCATCTACTCGTTCTTCTACTACCGCCTGCTCGGCTCGGTGATCTTCCTGAGCCTGATCCTCTCGGCGCTGCTGGTCTTCGGCGCGCTGGTGGTGCTCGGCCGGCAGATCGGCTTCACCCTCACCCTCGCCGGCATCGCCGGCATGATCGTCTCGCTCGGTGTGGCGGCGGACTCGTTCGTCATCTACTTCGAGCGGCTCAAGGACGAGATCCGGGAGGGGCGCAGCCCACGCAGCGCCGTGCCGCGCGCCTGGATCCGGGCCCGCCGGACGATCATCTCGGCCAACGCGATCACGCTGATGTCGGCGGTGGTGCTCTACGTCGTCTCGGTCGGCGCGGTGAAGGGCTTCGCCTTCGCCCTCGGCCTGGCGACCGTGCTGGACCTGGTCGTGGTCTTCCTCTTCCGGCACCCGATCATGACGATGTTCGCCCGCACCCGGGCGTTCCTGTCCCCGCGGGTCAGTGGTCTCGGGCGGGCGCTTCCGGCCCGGACGGCCGACGAGGCCAAGCCCCGCAACCCGCGCGTGAAGGAGGCCTGAGATGGCAAAGAGTGGTCTCGCGAGCCGCCTCTACCGCGGCGAGGCCGGCCTCGACATCATCGGCCGGCGCAAGCTCTGGTTCGCCGTCGCCGGCACGCTGATCCTGCTGGCGCTGCTCAGCTTCGGGCTGCGCGGATTCCACCTCGGCATCGAGTTCGCCGGCGGCAACTCGTTCCAGATCCCGGCCAGCGTCGGGACGATGGAGCAGACCGAGGAGAAGGTCGGGGAGGCCCTCGCCGCGGCCGGTGACGGCGCCAAGGTGGTCACCACGCAGAAGGTCGGCGGCACCGGCGGCGACTTCTACGAGGTGCGCACCACGCAGCTCGACGCCGAGCAGGCCAACGCCGTCAAGGTCGAGATCGCCGAGGAGTTCGGCATCGACCCCACCACCATCAGCGGCAACCAGGTCAGCGAGGCGTGGGGCAGCCAGGTCACGTCCCGGGCGGTGCTCGGTCTGGTCATCTTCATCGCGCTGGTGATGGTGTACCTGATCCTGCGGTTCGAGTGGCGGATGGCGGTCGCCGCCGTCTCCTCGCTGATCATGAACCTGATCCTCACCGCCGGCGTCTACTCGCTCGTCGGCTTCGAGGTCACCCCGTCGACGGTCATCGGCTTCCTCACGATCCTGGGCTTCGCGCTCTACGACGTGGTGGTGGTCTTCGACAAGGTGCAGGAGAACACCCGCGGCATCACCGCGAACAACAACCAGACGTACGGCGAGGCGGCCAACCTGGCGATCAACCAGAGCCTCATGCGGTCGCTGAACACCTCGGTGGTGGCGCTGCTGCCGGTCGGTGGTCTGCTCTTCATCGGTGCCGGCCTGCTCGGCGCGGGCACCCTGAAGGACCTCGGCCTGGTGCTCTTCGTCGGTATGGCGGTGGCGTTCCTGACCTCGATCCTGCTGGCCACGCCGCTGCTGGTGCTGCTCAAGAACTACGAGCCGCGGATCCAGGCGCACAACAAGCGGGTGCTGGCCCGCCGGGGCGCCCTGCCGCGCGGCGAGGTCACCCCGAAGGGTGCACCCGGCTCCGTGGAGGCCGCGGATGAGCCGGTCGACCCGGAGTCGGCGGCGCTGGCCGGCGCCGCGCCGAAGGTGGGCGCGCGGCCGGCCGGGAAGCGGTCGACGGGCGCGCGCGGCAACCGACCGGCCGGCGGCGGCAACCGGCCGGGCGGCGCCAAGCGGCGCTGACCTGGGCCGGCGACACCCGGTAGGAATCGAACCGACGGCGTCCTTCATGCTGTGCGAGCAGCAGGGAGGACGCCGTCGTCGTGAAAGGGGAGCGGACTGCCGTGACGGAGACCCACAGCACCGGGGTACGGGGAGACAGCGGCCCGGAGGCCGCGAAGCTGGTGGCCAGCCGGGTGCTCGACGTGCCCGACTTCCCCAAGCCCGGTGTCATGTTCAAGGACCTGATGCCGCTGTTCGCCGACGGTGAGGCGTTCCGCCAGGTGGTCGACGCGATCGTCGCGTACCACGGGCGGGACTCGTTCGACGCCGTCGTCGGCATGGAGGCGCGCGGGTTCGTGGTCGCGGCGGCCGTCGCGTACGCGACCGGGGTCGGCGTGGTGCCGGTGCGCAAGGCCGGGAAGCTGCCCCGCCCGGCGTACTCGGCCTCCTACGACCTGGAGTACGGCCAGGCCACCCTGGAGGTGCACCAGGACGCTTTCACGGCCGGGCACCGGGTGCTGGTGGTCGACGACGTGCTGGCCACCGGCGGCACCGCCGAGGCGACGCTGGACCTGGTGGAGCGGGCCGGGGGCACCGTGGCCGGCTTCACCGTGCTGCTGGAACTCGGCTTCCTCGGCGCGCGGGAGCGGTTGTCGCCGCGCCCGGTGCATGCCCTGCTGACCGTTTGAGCGCCCCGCCCGTCGGGCGGACCCGGTGCGGTCCGTCCGGCGGAGCGGCGGGGCACCGTGCGTGCGGGTAGCATTGCCCTTTGCTGACCGGGCGGGGCCGTCCGGGCGGCGCGAGACCAGGCCGACCGGCGCACGGTCGGTGTATTCCCGGCGAGCGGTGAGGAGGCCGGTGTCCCACGATGTCGCCCCTCCGGTGGAGGGCACGGTGCACCCGACAGGCGACGCGGACGGCTCGGTGACCGCACGGAACGGTGACGCGCCGACCCGGGGCGCGGGCTCCGGCAACGGCTCCGGCGTGACCGGTCCGGCCGAGACCGCGCGGTCCGGCGCGACGGCCGGCCCGGCCGGTGGCGCGGGCGCGGCGACCGAGGGGGTCGTGCTCCCGTTCCCCGCCGACGGTGATCCCCTGCCCAGCGCCGGCTTCGCGCTGTCCACCGCGCCCACCGGCCGCCGCGTCCGGGCCAGGCTGGCGCGGTTCAACGCGCCGTGGCAGTCCTCGCAGGTCAGCGAGGTGCTCGAGCCGCTGATCTCGACCCATCGGGACGCCCACCCCAAAGCCGACGCGCGGCTGCTCCAGCGTGCCTTCGACACCGCGGCCCGCTGGCACTCGGGGCAGTACCGCAAGTCCGGCGACCCCTACATCACCCACCCGCTCGCGGTGGCCACCATCCTGGCCAACCTCGGGATGGACACCACCACCCTGGTCGCCGCGCTGCTGCACGACACCATCGAGGACACGGAATACACGCTCGACCAGATGCGCGCCGACTTCGGCGGCGAGGTCGCGCTGCTCGTCGACGGGGTCACCAAGCTCGACAAGGTCAAGCTGGGCGACGCGGCCAAGGCCGAGACGATCCGCAAGATGGTCGTCGCGATGGCCAAGGACCCGCGGGTGCTGGTGATCAAGCTGGCCGACCGGCTGCACAACATGCGTACCCTCACCTTCCTGCCCCGTCCGAAGCAGGAGCAGAAGGCGAAGGAGACGCTGGAGATCCTGGCCCCGCTGGCTCACCGGCTGGGTATGAACACCATCAAGTGGGAGCTGGAGGACCTCGCCTTCGGGACGCTCTTCCCGAAGCGCTACGAGGAGATCAACCGGCTGATCGGGGAGCACCAGCCGCAGCGCGAGGCGCTGCTGCGCCAGGTGACCCAGAAGGTGCAGACCGACCTGAAGGCCGCCAAGATCAAGGCGGAGACCACCGGGCGGCCGAAGCACCTCTACTCGATCTACCAGAAGATGATCGTGCGGGGTCGCGACTTCAACGACATCTACGACCTGGTCGGGGTGCGGATCCTGGTCGACACGGTGCGGGACTGCTACGCGGCGCTGGGCGTGATCCACGCCAACTGGCAGCCGGTGCCGGGCCGGTTCAAGGACTACATCGCGATGCCCAAGTTCAACATGTACCAGTCGTTGCACACGACGGTCATCGGGCCCACCGGCAAGCCGGTGGAGATGCAGATCCGCACGTACGCGATGCACCGCACCGCCGAGTTCGGCATCGCCGCGCACTGGAAGTACAAGGAGCACAAGGGCACCCAGATCGTCGGCCCGCCGGCGCACATCGACGAGATGACCTGGCTGCGCCAGCTGCTGGACTGGCAGCGGGAGGCGGCGGACCCGAGCGAGTTCCTCGACGCGCTGCGCTTCGACCTGTCCAGCCAGGAGGTGTACGTCTTCACCCCGAAGGGTGACGTCATCCCGCTGCCGACCGGGTCGACGCCGGTGGACTTCGCGTACGCGGTGCACACCGAGGTCGGGCACAAGTGCATCGGGGCGCGGGTCAACGGCAAGCTGGTGCCGTTGGAGTCGACGCTGTCCAACGGCGACGTGATCGAGATCTTCACGTCGAAGTCCGACACGGCCGGGCCGACGCAGGACTGGCTGGGCTTCGTCAAGAGCCCGCGCGCCCGCACCAAGATCCGCCAGTACTTCAACAAGGAGCGGCGCGAGGAGGCGATCGAGGCCGGCAAGGACGCGATCGTCAAGGCGATGCGCAAGCAGGGCATGCCCCTGCAGCGGATGCTCACCTCCGACGCGCTGATGGCGATCGCCCGGGACCTGCACCTGGCCGACGTGGCCTCGCTCTACGCCGCCGTGGGCGACAGCCAGGTCTCCGCCCAGTCGGTGGTGCAGAAGCTGATGGCCGCGTACGGCGGCGAGGAGGGCGCGGCGGAGGACATCGCCGAGACCGCCGTCGCCACCCGGCCGCCGCGCAGCCGGCAGAGCAGCGCGGACCCGGGCGTCGTGGTCCGCGGGGTCAGCGACGTGTGGATCAAGCTGGCGCGCTGCTGCACCCCCGTCCCGCCGGACTCGGTCTTCGGCTTCGTGACCCGCTCCGGCGGGGTGAGCGTGCACCGCGACGACTGCGCCAACGCCGAGGACCTGCGGGCGCAGAGCGAGCGGGTGGTCGAGGTGAGCTGGAAGCTCACGTCCGCGTCGACGTTCCTGGTCGCCATCCAGGTCGAGGCGCTGGACCGGCACAAGTTGCTCGCAGACGTCACCCGGGTGCTCTCCGACGAGCGGGTCAACATCCTGTCCGCGACGGTCACCACGACGCGCGACCGGGTGGCGGTGAGCCGGTTCAGCTTCGAGATGGCCGACCCGAAGCACCTGGGCCACCTGCTGGCCGCGGTCCGCAAGGTCGACGGCGTCTTCGACGCCTACCGCGTAACCTCCGGCGCCTGACCCACCCACCCCACTCCCCTGCCCCGCTACACACCGCGCGCCCCTCGCTGCGGCGATCTTGCCCTTTCGGCCCTCGATAGGTGCAGGTCGCCCCTTTTGCCGGGGCGTAAAGTGCAAGATCGCTGGGGCTGGGGCTGGGGCTGGGGCTGGGGCTGGGGCTGGGGCTGGGGCTGGGGCGGGAGCGGGGGATGGGGCGGGATAGCGAAGCGCCCGCCGGCGGGGCCGGCGGGCGCTCGTCGTACGGGTGGGCGGTCAGCCCTGGGGGGCGCTCATGGTGAGCTTCTTGATGGTGATCTCCTTCTTCGGGTGACCACCGCCGGCCTGCTGCGCGAACGCCTTGTCGTCGCCCGCCGCCGCGACCTGCTTGACGATGTCCATGCCACCGGTGATGGTGCCCAGGACGGTGTAGTTCGGGTCCAGCGGCGAGTCGCCGTAGACGATGAAGAACTGGCTGCCCGTGCTGCCCGGCTGGCCGGAGTTGGCCATCGCGATCACGCCCTCCGGGTACGGCGGGCGCTTGTCGGTGGGCAGGTTCTCCTCGGCGAGCCGGTAGCTCGGGCCGCCGGTGCCGTCGGTCTCCCGCCAGCCCTTGCCGGTCGCGCTCGGGTCGCCGCACTGGAGCACCTTGATGCCCTCGGTCACCAGGCGGTGGCACTTGCTGTTGTCGAAGAAGTTCTTCTCCGCCAGGTGGGTGAAGCTGCCCGCGGTGCAGGGCACCGCCGCCCGGTCGACCTTGGCGGTGATCGGACCGAGGTTGGTGTCGATCGTCATCGTCTGGGTGCCGGTGTTCGACTGCTGCGCGGCCGGCAGCCCGACGTCCTTGATCTGCTTGGTCCGCTGGTCGGCGGGCAGCTCGGTCCACGCGCACTGAACGTTGCCGGCCGCCGGCCCGGCGGTGTCGGTCTTGTCGTCGTCGCCGCCGAGCGTGGTGGCGAGCCACACGGTGCCGGCGATGACGAGCACCAGGACCGACGCGGCTCCCACGATCGCCTGGGTCTGCCGGCGCTTGCGGGCCTTGGCCGCGCGCTCGGCCATCTCCTTCTCGAGCCGGGCGCGGGCCGCCGCGCGCTGCCGCTCTCTGGTGGACGTCACGCCTGGATCCTCCTGGGCTGTCTCGGGCGCGGTCGGTGCCGCTGAGGTTGATGGGGCGGCCGGGTCAGCCGGCGCTGGGGCTGGCCGCCGGGGCGCCGGACGGCGTCGCCGCCGGGGCCGACGCCCCCTGCGCCACGGGCTCACCGACGGTCAGGCTCTGGACGACCACGTCGTCGTCCTTGGGCTTGACCTTGGCCCCCGTCCCATTGTCCACGGTCGGCTTGGCACCGATCTTCTCCACCACGTCGATCCCGCCGGTGACCCGGCCGATGACCGGGTACTTCGGGTCGGCCGTGGTGAAGTCCTTGAAGAAGATCAGGAACTGGCTCGCGTTGGCGCCCGGCGGGTTCGCGATCATCGCGACCGTGCCCTTCGGGTACGTCGCGGGCTGGCCGGGCGCGGGGCTCGCCGACGGCGACGGCGCGGGGGCGGGGACGTTCTCGTCGTAGAACGAGTACGTCGGGCCGCCCAGCCCGGTGCCGCTCGGGTCGCCGCAGCGCACCGCGCCCTCGGTGGTGATCTCGTGGCACTTGGTGTTGTCGTAGAACGACCGGCTGGCCAGATGGGCGATGCTCGCCGCGGCGCACGGGGCGGCGGCGAGGTCCAGCTCGACGGTGACCGGGGCACCCTGGTTGGTGGTGACCGTCATCGGGCGCACGCCGGACGTGGGCAGCCCCTGGGTCGCCGGGGTGCCGACGTCCTTGAGGTTGGTGTTCGCGGTGGCGTCCTGCGGGGTCCAGAGGCACACGTCTTCGGCGGCCGTGTTCTCCTTCGGGTCGTCGTCGAAGGCGCCCAGCCCCCAGGCCGAGCCGACCACGATCAGCGCGAGGACGACGGTGACGCCGACACCGGCCTGGATCTGCCGGCGACGCTTGGCGGCGGCGGCCCGGCGGGCGAGCTGCCGGTCGAGCTTGGCACGCGCCAGTTTGCGCTGCCGGTCCCTGCTGGAAGCCACCCGTGCTCCCCTTCCTCTACCCTGGTCGTCACCGGTGGTCGGGCGTCCTGCGCCCGTCCGCGGTAGGTGCGCCACGCCACACGCCCGCCAGAGTGTACGGCTACCGGCTGGGAAAGTGGTGTACGAGGTCCGGGGCTGCGTCTATCGGGACGCGTCACTGTGGCCAACGGGGCCTCCGGGGCGGATGCGGCGAACCCGGTCGCGTCGCCGGTTAGGCTGCTGGCAGGACCCGACAGCTCGACGGAAGGGGAGCGGACGTGCTCGTGGCCGGCTTTCCCGCGGACGCCTTCGGCACCAACTGCTACGTGGTCGCCGCCGCGCCGGGGGAGCAGTGCGTGGTGGTCGACCCCGGCATCGGGGTGCTCGACCGGCTCGACGCGCTGCTGGCCGAGCATCGGCTGCACCCGGCCGCGGTGCTGCTCACCCACGGCCACCTCGACCACACGTTCTCGGTCGCGCCGGTCTGCGGCGCCCGTGGGATCACCGCGTACGTGCACCCGGGCGACCGGGAGATGCTCGCCGACCCGGCCAAGGGGCTCTCCGCGGACCTCACCTCGCTCTTCGGCGGGCGGCTGCCGTACACGGAGCCGGAGGACGTCGCGGAGCTGACCGACGGCGCCACGCTCGCCCTCGCCGGGCTGGAGATCACCGTCGACCACGCCCCGGGCCATACCGGCGGGTCGGTGCTCTTCCGGCTGCCGGCCGCGGGCTCGCCCTGGGAGGCGGAGCAGCTCTGCCTCTCCGGCGACGTCCTGTTCGCCGGCTCCATCGGCCGCACCGACCTGCCGGGCGGCAGCATGCCGACGATGATCAGCAGCCTGCGGGACAAGATCCTCCCGCTGGCGGACGACACCGTCGTGCTGCCCGGCCACGGCCCCGCGACCACCATCGGCCGCGAACGCGCGACCAACCCGTACCTCATCGAGGTGGCGGGTGGCGACGGCGCGCGACCGGCCGCCCCCGCTTGCGGCCTGTAGCCGGCCGCACCGAGCCTTCGTCCCGCGGCCGCCGACGGCCGCACCGAGCCTTCGCCCGCGCGGACCGCGCGGGTCTGCGAACGGAGCATCATGAGCAAGCCCACGCCCATCTCCGGCTTCCCGGAGTGGACGCCCGCCCAGCGGATGATCGAGCAGTACGTCCTCGACCGGATCCGGGACACCTTCGAGCTGTACGGCTTCGCGCCGCTGGAGACCCGCGCGGTGGAGCCGCTGGACCAGTTGCTGCGCAAGGGGGAGACCTCGAAGGAGGTCTACCTGATCCGGCGGTTGCAGGCCGACGCCGACGGCCCGACCGGGGACGACGCGCTCGGCCTGCACTTCGACCTGACCGTGCCGTTCGCCCGGTACGTGCTGGAGAACGCCGGCAAGCTGCAGTTCCCGTTCCGCCGCTACCAGATCCAGAAGGTGTGGCGGGGTGAGCGGCCGCAGGAGGGGCGCTACCGCGAGTTCCTCCAGGCGGACATCGACATCGTCGACCGGGACACGCTCGCGTCGCACCACGAGGCGGAGATGCCGCTGGTGATCGGCGACGCGCTGCGCTCACTGCCGATCCCGCCGGTCCGGATCCAGGTCAACAACCGCAAGATCTGCGAGGGCTTCTACCGGGGCATCGGCCTGACCGACCCGGAGGCGGCGCTGCGCGCGGTGGACAAGCTCGACAAGATCGGCCCGGCGAAGGTGGCCGAGCTGCTCGCCGAGACCGCCGGGGCGAGCGAGTCGCAGGCCAAGGCGTGCCTGGCGCTGGCGGAGATCTCCGCTCCGGACGCCTCCTTCGCCGACGCCGTCCGTGCCCTCGGCGTCACCGACCCGCTGCTGGACGAGGGGATCGAGGAGCTGGTCCGGGTGGTGGAGACCGCCGCCGAGCACTCCCCGGGGCTGTGCGTGGCCGACCTGCGCATCGCGCGCGGCCTGGACTACTACACCGGCACCGTCTACGAGACGCAGCTGGTCGGCTACGAGCGGTTCGGCTCGATCTGCTCCGGCGGCCGTTACGACAACCTGGCCAGCTCCGGCGCCGCCCGGTTCCCGGGGGTGGGCATCTCGATCGGGGTGACCCGGCTGCTCGGGCTGCTCTTCGGCGCCGGCGCGCTGTCGGTGTCGCGGGACGTGCCGACCTGCGTCCTGGTCGCGGTGACCAGCGAGGAACAGCGGCCGGTCAGCAACCGGGTGGCCGAGGCGCTGCGTCGGCGGGGCGTGGCGACGGAGGTGTCGCCGAGCGCGGCGAAGTTCGGCAAGCAGATCCGCTACGCCGAGCGGCGGGGCATCCCGTACGTCTGGTTCCCGGGGGCGGACGGGGCCGCCGACGAGGTGAAGGACATCCGCTCGGGCGAGCAGGTCGCGGCGGTGGCGGGGGAGTGGACGCCGCCCCGGGCGGACCTCAAGCCGCTGGTCAGCTGAGACGCTACTGGCGCGTACGGACGATCGGACCTACGGTAGCGTAAGTTACGCCACCGTAGGGAGATCGTCGTGACCGTGCTCAGCCAGACCGCTCTGCTCCTCGAACTGGAGCCCGTCGTCGAGACGAACCTCGACCGGCACCTGTCCATGGCGAAGGAGTGGTTCCCGCACGAGTACGTCCCGTGGAGCGAGGGGCGCACCTTCGACGGGCCGCTCGGCGGCGAGGCGTGGTCGGAGACCGACTCGACCATCCCCGACATCGCCCGCACCGCGCTCATCGTCAACCTGCTCACCGAGGACAACCTGCCCTCGTACCACCACCAGATCGCCACCCTGTTCGGCCAGGACGGCGCCTGGGGCACCTGGGTGCACCGGTGGACCGCCGAGGAGGCCCGGCACGGCACCGCCATCCGCGACTACCTGACCGTCACCCGGGCGGTCGACCCGGTGGCCCTGGAGCGGGCCCGGATGGTGCACATGTCCACCGGCTACCGCAACGCGCACGACGAGGAGATGCTGCACTCGCTGGCGTACGTCTCGTTCCAGGAGTTGGCGACCCGGATCTCGCACCGCAACACCGGCAAGGCCACCGGCGACCCGACCTGCGACGCGCTGCTCGCGCGGGTCGCGGCCGACGAGAACCTGCACATGGTCTTCTACCGCAACCTGCTGGCGGCGGCCTTCGAGCTGGCGCCCGGCCAGGCGATGCGGGCGGTCGCCGACGTCTTGGCCGACTTCCAGATGCCGGGCAACGGGATCGAGGGCTTCGCCCGCAAGTCCGTGGCGATCGCCCTCGCCGGCATCTACGATCTGCGCCAGCACCGCGACGAGGTGGTCGTCCCGGTGCTGCGCCAGTGGGACGTCTTCAACGTGGCCGGCCTGGACGCCGACGGCGAGGCCGCCCGCGACCAGATCGCCGCCCACCTCGACGACCTGGAGCGCGCCGCGTCCCGCTTCGAGGAGAAGCGCGCGGCCCGCGCCGCCCGCCTCGCCGCCCGCTGACCCGCTGACCGTCCCGGCCGCCGGGGCTCCGGACGTGGCCGTCGCTGGCTCTCTCGACGACGACCACGCCCGGAGTGTCTCTCCCGCCCGCCCCCTGCTCCTGCTCCCGCTCCGCCGATCTTGCACTCGGTGTCCGGGCGAAGGCCGCAATTGCGGCGTATCGCGGGCCGAAAGTGCAAGATCGGCGGGTCGAGGGGGTGGTCAGGCGGGTTGGTCCAGCGGAAAGAGGAGGCAGGTGGAGGTGGCGTGGGCGACGAGGCGGGACTGGGCGTCGAGCAGTTTCGCCTCGGCCAGCGCCGTGCGGCGGCCACGCTGTAGCACGGTGCCCTCGCAGCGCAGGGTGCCGCTCGCGACGGTGACAGGACGCAGGAACTTCACGTTCAGGTCCAGCGAGGTGTAGCCGACCCCGGCCGGCAGCGTGGTGTGCACCGCGCAGGCCGCCGCCGTGTCGAGCAGGGTGGAGATGACCCCGCCGTGCACGGTGCCGAGCGGGTTGTAGTGGAACTCCTGGGGGACCAGCTCGACGGCAACCCGGCCCTCGTCGGCCTCCATCCGGGACATGTCGACCAGGTGCATGATCGGCGGCGCCGCGAGCTCCCCGGCGATCATGGCGCGGAGCAGCTCCAGGCCGCTGCGCCGGCCGAGGTGCGCGGCGTTGATGCCCGGGTCGGACCAGGAGAAGGTTCGGCTGCGCGCCGGGTCCTGCGTCTGTGTCATGGACTCAGCCTGGCAGTGCGTTGCTGAGTCTGTCAATCAGACCTAGCCTGGAGCGCATGAGGCCCGCGGCACTGGACTGGTCGATCGACAACTGCACGATCGCCCGCGCGATGGAGGTCCTCGGCGAGCGGTGGACGTTGGTCGTCCTGCGCGAGGTCTTCAACGGCATCCGCCGCTTCGACGACATGCGCGTCCGCACCGGCATCCCCCGGCAGGTGCTCACCAACCGGCTGGCGATGCTGGTGGAGCGGGGCGTGCTGCGGCGCGAGCCCTACCGCGAGCCGGGCAGCCGGGTGCGTCACGAGTACCGGCTGACTGACATGGGGCTCGACCTGTGGCCGGTGCTGGTCGCCGTCCTCGGCTGGGGCGACCGCTACCTGGCCGACCCGGCCGGCTCGCCGTTGACCGTCGCGCACCGCGACTGCGGCGCCGAGGTGCGCGTCGAGCTGCGCTGCGAGCGCGGCCACGAGGTGGCCCGGCCCCGCGACGTGGTGCCGCGCCCGGGGCCCGGGGCGCGCCGCCGCGTGGGGTGAGCGCGCGGCGACGCGCGGACGGTGGTCGCCGCCCGCGCGTCGGCTCGGCGCGCTACCAGCCGAATCCGGCGGCGTACGAGACGCTCGCGAGGACCTGCTGCCCGCTGGTGTTCGGGTGGAAGTAGTCCCAGCTGGAGAGCTGGCCGAGGGTGAACGGGTAGCCGAACACGGCGTTGTCGTCGAAGTCGCAGTTCGGGCCGTACGCCGCGCAGGCCTGGGCGAGCTGGGTGTTGTAGTCGACCACCCGCTGGCGTACCCGGTTGCGCCGGTCGACGTCCGCCTGGGCGGTGGAGGTCGGGTTGGCGAGCATCGACTGGCAGATGCCGAACAGGGACCAGGCGCTGCGGGCGCTGCCGCTGTCCTTGCCGACGGACCAGAGCCGGTGGATGTCGGGCACGCTGATCACCTGCACCCGGGCGTTGGGCAGTCCCGTCTTGAGGCGGTTGAGCGCGGCGTCGATGTTGGCCCGGTAGGTGGCCACCGAGGTCATCCCCGCCTCCGTGCTCGTGCAGGCGTCGTTGGCGCCGATCAGCATGGTGACGTAGTCGACGCCCTGGCTGACGGCGGTGCCGGCCTGGCCGTACATGTCGGCGGACTTCGCGCCGCTGCGGGCGTCGTTGTGGTTGCGACCGTTGATGGCCGCGTTGGTCGCGCGGATGCGCAGGTAGTGACTGTTCACCGTCGAGTAGTCGCCGGTGCTGAAGGACCGGGAGGTGCAGTCGCTGTACCAGCCGCAGGCGTTGAAGCCGCGGGTGATCGAGTCGCCGAGGCTGGCCATCGAGTTCGGGGGCGGGCCGGGGTCGGCGGCGGCCGGGGTGCCGGCCAGCAGGACGAGGGTGGTGAGCGCGGCGAGGGGGACGAGCAACCGTCGGATGGGGTTCACGGTGGCCTCCGGGGGTAGCGGGTGCCGAGGGTGGTGGAGCGGTGAACAGAGCGTATAGATGTGCGTCAGTGTCCACAATGTTTCGGATCGGTGACAGCCGTAGCCGGGGCGAAAAGGACAAAGCTGGGTCTTGCTTACGATCTTAAATATGTGAATACTTCAGTCAGTCCGGCCGATTGCCCCAGATTGACCGGCATGGTCCCGGCCCCCTCACCCCGACGGGGGCCAGTCATCCCCTCCCTGGAGGTTGTTGCAATGCGACCCACGAGGTCCTCGCTCCGTCGCACCGCCACCCTCGCCGCAGCCGGAGCCCTGGTCGCCGGCTCGCTGATCGGCGCACCCGCCCAGGCCGCACCCGCGTTCGCCTCTCCGGACGCCGCCGCCGGCCTGGCCGAGCGCCTCGGCGACCGGTCCGCCGGCACGTACGCCGACGCCAGCGGCAAGATGGTCGTCACCGTGACCGACGCGCTCGCCGCCCGGCAGGTCGCCGCCGCCGGCGCGACCCCGAAGATCGTCAAGCGCGGCACCGGCGAGCTGGCCCGGGCCACCGCGGAGCTGGACCGCTCCGCGAAGATCCCCGGCACCGCCTGGTGGACCGACCCGGCCACCAACCAGGTCGTCGTCTCCGTCGACAGCACCGTGACCGGCGCCAAGCTGGAGCGCGTCAAGGCCGCCGCCGCGCGGATGAACGGCGCGATCCGGATCGAGGCCGAGTCCGGCGTGCTGAGCACCCGGATCTCCGGCGGTCAGGCCATCTACGCCGGTGGCGGCGGTCGCTGCTCGCTGGGCTTCAACGTCCGCAGCGGCAGCACCTACTACTTCCTGACCGCCGGGCACTGCACCAACATCGCCTCCAGCTGGTACAGCAACTCCGCCCAGACCAGCCTGCTGGGCACCCGCACCGGCACCAGCTTCCCGGGCAACGACTACGGCATCGTGCGGCACAGCAACTCCGCCAACGCGGCCGGCAACGTCTACCTCTACAACGGCAGCTACCGCGACATCACCGCCGCCGGCAACGCGTACGTCGGCCAGTCGGTGCAGCGCTCCGGCAGCACCACCGGCCTGCGCGGCGGCTCGGTGACCGCGCTCAACGCCACGGTGAACTACGCCGAGGGCTCGGTCTACGGCCTGATCCGCACCAACGTCTGCGCCGAGCCGGGCGACAGCGGCGGCTCGCTGTTCAGCGGCTCCACCGCCCTGGGCCTGACCTCCGGCGGCAGCGGCAACTGCAGCTGGGGCGGCACGACCTACTTCCAGCCGGTCACCGAGGCGCTGAGCCGCTACGGCGTCAGCATCTTCTGACCGATCGCACACCAGCGGGCCGCCGGGTGACCCGGCGGCCCGCCGGCGTGCCCGGGCCCGGTTCGCCGGACTGGACCGGGCCGGCCGGGGTACGTTCGGGAGCACGGCTTCGTCGAGGTCTACCAGGTGCCGTCCTGGGAGGAGCACCTGCGCCAGCACGGCGGGCGGCTCACCGGCGCCGACCGGGGGGGCGGAGGAACGCGCCCGGGCGCTCACCGTCGGGGAGATCGTGGTGAACCACCTGCTCCCCGCCGACCCGCACGACTGACCGGTCGCGGGACCAGCCGGCCCGCCGCTCCCGTCAGCGGCTGAGGCCGGCGTCGGCGAGGACGGCGACGCCCCCGCCGAAGTCGCACTCCACGGTCAGCGTCAGCAGGTCGCCCCCCTCCACGGAGAAGGACAGCGGTTGCGCCGTTCGGGACATCGTCGTCGTCCGGCCCGGCCGGGGCTGTCTGGTCAGGGTGTCGTCGGGCTCCCGGACGGTCACCACGGCGCTGATCCGCACGGCCGACTCCGGGTCCTCGTCCGGCGGGTACCAGGCTTGGAAGCTGGCGGAGAAGTCCAGGTAGCGACGCTTGAGCGGGTAGCTGACCGACCGGCTCCGGTCCTCGCCGTCGTTGGTCGGGCAGGAGAGCGCGACCGGATGCGGCAGGTCGGAGCGACCGGCCAGCGCGCGCGGCAACGGTTGCAGGTACGGCCCGCCGGTCTCGGGCATCAGCGTGTCGAGGTACGTCCGGCCGGCGGCACCGGTGGGGGCCGCGGAGGTGGTGGCGACGGGTGGCGCGGCAGTGGCACCGGTCGTGGCCCGGGTGGGGGTGGGCGGTGGCGTGGCCGCCGGTCCTTGGTCCTGCCGGGGCCACTGCCAGGCGAGCACGGCGACGAGCAGGCTGGCCAGACCGATCGCGGCGCCGGTCTTCTCGCCGGGGGTCAACCCCCGGCGGCGGGCGGAATCCGTGCCGGTCACCGGCTCGGTCATGGGGGTCTCACCTGCACAAGATCGATGGGGGTGGTTCATTATCCCGGCTGGTCCGTGACGAGGTGGTCCCGTTGGGTGACGGGTTGCCGACAGCGATCTTGACAACTTTCTGCGATAAATGCGCCCCGTGTCCGGCCGACGGCCGTCCCGACGTGAGGAGCCACGACATGACCTCCGACCAGCAGGGCGCCCCGGTGCCGCCGTCCTCCGGCCCGGGCGGTCCGGGAGCGCCGAAGTCGAGCGGCGGCAGCCGCTGGCCCCTGGTCGCGGCCGGCGCGGCCGCGCTGGCCCTCGTCCTGGGGCTGCTGGCCACGGCGCTGTCGCTCCGGGCACTCGACCAGGCCAACGACGCCCGGGACATCGCCCGGGCGGCCGGCGCGGGGCGGCCGCTCGACCCGCCGCCGGGCCCGGGCGAGCCGACCAACGAGCCGACCACGCCGGCTCCGGAACAGACGGGGGCGGAGTCGCCGTCCGGGCCGACGCCCGGCGGGAGCGGCGAACCGTCACTCGACCAGCGGACCCGCTACACCGACAAGTACGTCGGGGAGGAACTCACCCTGCGGGCGGGCTGCGACAGCTACGTGGACATCGACCTCGACAAGCCCGAGGTGCGGGTCAGCGACGGCGAGGAGATCCGGTTCACCGCCCGCTGCGGGGGCAACTCGTCGTACTTCAACCTGACCAGGGGTACGAAGGGCAGCCAGGTCG
The DNA here is from genome assembly GCF_043205005.1 of Micromonospora sp. NPDC047620. Taxonomy (NCBI): domain Bacteria; kingdom Bacillati; phylum Actinomycetota; class Actinomycetes; order Micromonosporales; family Micromonosporaceae; genus Micromonospora; species Micromonospora sp. NPDC047620. The sequence goes on from NZ_JBIDDG010000011.1 coordinate 25,766, forward strand.
ACAGCGCCTCGCTCGGCGCCGCCGACTGCAACGACCGGATCGACAAGGGCCCCATCGGCCCGGACATCAACGTCCCCGCCCGCAAGGGCGTGGCGATCTGCATCAAGACCTCCCTGGGAGACGCGCAGGAGCGCGGCGACACCTGGAAGATGGCACTGTTGCGGGTCACCGACGTCGGCGACGACGGCACGGTGGTGGTGACCGTGCGGGCCTGGGACATCCCGCTGTAGGGCGGGAAGGGGTCCGCGTCGGCGGTGGCCGTCCCCGCCTTCCTCACCCCGCAACGGGGCTCCGGGGAAGGCTGACAGAATGCCAGGGGTAACGGTGTACCGCAGATGAGGAGACGCGAGTCGTGATCCGTACCCATGACGCCGGCAGCCTGCGCGCGACGGACGCCGGCACCACGGTGACGCTCGCCGGCTGGGTCGCCCGCCGGCGCGACCACGGCGGCGTGATCTTCGTGGACCTGCGCGACGGCTCCGGCGTGGTCCAGGTGGTGTTCCGCGAGGAGGACGCGCACGCGCTGCGTAACGAGTTCTGCGTCCGGGTCACCGGCGAGGTGACCCGCCGGCCCGAGGGCAACGAGAACCCGGAGCTGCCGACCGGCGAGATCGAGGTGACCGCCGCCGAGCTGGAGGTGCTCTCCGAGGCGGCGCCGCTGCCGCTGCCGGTGGACGACCAGGTCGAGGCCGGCGACGACATTCGGCTGCGTTACCGCTACCTCGACCTGCGCCGCAGCGGCCCGGCGAAGGCGATGCGGCTGCGCTCGCGGGCCAACCAGCTCGCCCGCGCGGTGCTGCACGAGCGGGACTTCCTGGAGATCGAGACGCCGACGCTGACCCGGTCCACCCCGGAGGGTGCTCGCGACTTCCTGGTGCCGGTGCGCCTGCAGCCGGGCAGCTGGTACGCGCTGCCGCAGTCGCCGCAGCTGTTCAAGCAGCTGCTGATGGTCGGCGGCATGGAGCGGTACTACCAGATCGCCCGCTGCTACCGCGACGAGGACTTCCGCGCCGACCGGCAGCCGGAGTTCACCCAGCTCGACATCGAGATGTCGTTCGTCACCGAGGACGACGTGATCGACCTCGGTGAGGCGATCGTCTCGGCGCTCTGGAAGGACCTGGCCGGCCACGAGATCTCCCGGCCGATCCCGCGCATCACCTGGCACGACGCGATGGCCCGGTACGGCTCCGACAAGCCGGATCTGCGCTACGGCGTCGAGCTGACCGAGCTGACCGACTACCTGCGTGGCACCGAGTTCCGGGTCTTCGCCGGCGCGATCGACGCGGGCGGCTACGTCGGCGCGGTCGTCATGCCGGGCGGCGCGTCGCAGAGCCGCAAGGAGCTGGACGGCTGGCAGGACTGGGCCAAGGCGCGCGGCGCGCGCGGCCTCGCGTACGTGGTGCTCGACGCGGAGACCGGCGAGGCACGTGGGCCGGTGGCGAAGAACCTCTCCGCCGAGCACCTGGGCGGGCTGGCCGACGCCGTCGGCGCGAAGCCGGGCGACGCGGTGTTCTTCGCGGCCAGCGCCAACACCCGCGAGGCGCAGGAGCTGCTCGGCGCGGCCCGGATCGAGATCGCCAAGCGGGCCGGCCTGGTCGACGAGAGCGCCTGGGCGTTCTGCTGGGTGGTCGACGCACCGATGTTCGAGCGTACGGACGAGGGTGGCTGGACGGCCGTGCACCACCCGTTCACCTCGCCGAACGCGGAGTGGGTCGACCGGTTCGAGGAGGCGCCGGACCGGGCGCTGGCCTACGCGTACGACATCGTCTGCAACGGCAACGAGATCGGTGGCGGCTCGATCCGTATCCACCGGGGCGACGTGCAGCAGCGCGTCTTCGACCTGCTCGGCATCACCCCCGAGGAGGCGCAGGACAAGTTCGGCTTCCTGCTGGAGGCGTTCAAGTACGGCGCCCCGCCGCACGGCGGCATCGCGTTCGGCTGGGACCGGGTCTGCATGCTCCTCGCTGGCGCGGACTCGATCCGCGAGGTGATCGCCTTCCCGAAGACCCGGGGCGGCTTCGACCCGCTGACCGGCGCGCCGACGCCGATCACCACGCAGCAGCGCACCGAGGCCGGCATCGACGCCAAGCCGAAGCCCCCGGCGGCGGCGCACACCGGCACGGCCGGCCCGGCCGCCCCGGTCGCCGACCCGACCTGATCGCGGACACCTGTCGATCGCGGGGTTCGCGTCGTCCCGTGACGGGCGCGAACCCGCGATCGCCGGCTGAAGGGGGGCGGCGTGACGCTGCTCGTGGTGGGGGCCAGCGGGTACCTCGGCGGTGAGGTCTGCCGGCAGGCGGTCGCGGCGGGGGAACGGGTGGTCGGGACGTACCACTCGGGCGGGGTCGAGGTGCCCGGCGTCGAGGCGCACCGCCTGGACGTGACGGACCGGTCCGCCGTGCGCGACCTGGTCGCCCGGGTCCGCCCCGACGCCGTGGTCAGCACCCCCTACCGGTACGCCGAGTGGACGGTGACCGCCGACGGGGCGGCGCACGTCGCGTACGCGGCCGCCGAGGCGGGGGCGCGGTTGGTGCACCTGTCCAGCGACGCGCTGCACGCCGGCCGTCCCGAGCCGTACGCCGACGACGAGCCGCCCAGCCCGGTCTTCCCGTACGGGGCGGCGAAGGCGGCGGCCGAGACCGCCGTGCGGGCGATCGACCCGGGCGCGGCGCTGGTGCGTACCTCCCTGATCGTCGGCGACGAGCGGAGCAAGCAGATCCGGCTCTGCCTCGACGCCCTCGCGGGGCGGGCCGCCCTGTTCACCGACGAGATCCGCTGCCCGGTCGACGTCACCGACCTCGCCGCCGCCGTGCTCGACCTGGTCGACAGCCGGTACGCGGGCCCGCTCAACGTGGCCGGCCCGGACGCGGTCAGCCGGGCGGAGATGGGCCTGCTGGTGGCGGCGCGGTTCGGCCTCGACCCGGCCGGGCTGAAGACCACCACCAGCGCCTCCTCGGGCCTCGTCCGCCCCGCCGAGGTGCGCCTCGACTCGTCCCGCGCCGCCGCCCTGCTGCCGACCCGGCTGCGCGGCATCCGCGAGCTGCTCGCTCCCTGACGTCTCCACGTCCGCGTCACCCCTCAAGCACACTTCCTATGCACAACTATTGTGCATAGGAAGTGTGCACAAGTATTGTGCAAGTCATGGAGAACGCATCACCGGACGCGCTGCGCAACGTCCGGCTCGACCACCGGCAGGTCCGCGTAATGGCCCACCCGCTGCGGATGCGGCTGCTCGGCGCGCTGCGCGTGGACGGCCCGGCCACCGCCACCGCGTTGGCCGAGAAGCTCGACACCAACACCGGGGCGACCAGCTACCACCTGCGCCAGCTCGCCGAGGCGGGGCTGGTCGCCGAGGACCCCGACCGGGGCACCGGCCGTCAGCGGTGGTGGCGGGCGGCGCACGACATCAGCAACTTCGACCCGACCGACTACGACGACGATCCGGACGCCCGGGCGGCGGTGCAGTGGATCCAGGGCGAGCAGGTGCGGCAGATGGCCGAGCTGGCCGAGCGCTGGATGGCCGCCGCGCCGCGCCAGTCCCCGCAGTGGCGGGACGCCGCCGGCATGGGCGACATGGTGCTGACGATCGGGCCGGACCGCCTGCAGGCGCTCGGCGACGAGCTGTGGCAGGTGCTGGTGCGCTACCACGAGGAGACGGTCCCCGACGAGGGCGACGCTCGCTCCGTGCACGTCTTCCTGGCCGCGTTCCCCAGGGCGGAGGGGAAGCGGTGAGCGCGCTGTCCGTACGCCAGGTCCGGCGGCGCTTCCTGGTGCTGCACGGGCTGCGCTGGCTGCCCATGGGCCTGATGGTCCCCGTGATGATCCTGCTGATGCAGGAGCGTGGCCTGTCGTTGTCCCAGATCGGCCTCGTCTTCACCGCCCAGGGCCTGGTCGTCCTCGCGCTGGAGTTGCCCACCGGCGGCTTCGCCGACGCCATCGGGCGCCGTCCGGTCCTGATCGTGGCCTGGCTGGTCAACCTCGTCTCGCTCGCGCTGTTCGCCGTCGCCGACTCGTTCGCGCTGTTCTTCCTGATCTGGGCGTTGCAGGGCGTGTTCCGGGCGCTGGACAGCGGCCCTCTGGAGTCCTGGTACGTCGACGCCACCCTGGCCGCCGACCCGAAGGCCGACTACGAGCCGGGCCTCGGCTACGCCGGCACCGTCATCGGCGTCTCGATCAGCGCCGGCGCGCTGGTCGGCGGCGGCCTGGTCGCGCTCGGCCCGATCGGGCCGGTCAGCGCGCTCACCGTGCCGGTGCTTGTCGCGTTCGCCCTCCAGGCGGCGGCCCTGGTCGCCCTGCTGGTGCTGCTGGTGGAGCCCCGCCCCGCGAGGGGCGCCGGCGCGCTGCGGGCGTCGGTCGTCGAGGTGCCGCGCATGGTCGGGCGGGCGGTCGGGCTGCTGCGCCGCTCCCGGGTGCTGCTCGCCCTGGTCGCCGTCGAGCTGTTCTGGGGCTTCGGCATGATCACCTTTGAGTCCCTGCTGCCCCTGCGCCTCGCGGAGGTGGTCGGCGACCCGGACCGGGCCGCCGCGCTGCTCGGACCGGCGAGTTCGGCCGCCTGGCTCGCCTCGGCCGCCGGGGCCGCGCTCACCCCGCTGCTGCTGCGCTGGCCCGGGGCGGCGCCCGGGGCCGCGCTGCTGCGGATCCTCCAGGGCGTCACGGTCGTCGGCATGGGGCTGTTCGCCGGCCCGGTCGGCGTGCTGGTCGCCTACCTCGCCTGCTACACCGTGCACGGCGCGTCGAACCCCCTGCACATGGGGCTGCTGCACCGCCAGGTCGACGGCCCGTACCGGACCAGCGTGATCTCGCTGAACTCGATGATGGCCCAGCCGGCGGGGGCGCTCGGCGGGGTGGTGCTCACGATGGTGGCCGAGGCGACCAGCATCAGCACCGCCATGGTCGTCGGCGCCGTGGTGCTGGCCGTCGCCGCCCCGCTCTACCTGCCCGCCTGGCGCGCCGGCCGCCGCACCCCGGCCGGCCCCGACCCCGTGCCCGCGTCGGAGGCCGTGCCCGCGTCCGGCCCGCTCCCGGATCCGGAGGCCGTTGCCGCCCTCGGCCCGGTCCCCGCTCCGGGTGCCGGACCCGCGTCGGGGACGGGTCCCACCGAGCGTGTGAGCGGGTGGTCGGAGGTGGACGCAGCGTCCGCTCCGGCGCAGGGCGGCTGAGCGACCGGCGTGCCGGCGGGCCCCGAGAGAGGGGCCCGCCGGCACGCTCAGGCCAGGTGCACCGAGCTGCGGGTCAGGGTGCCGGTGAAGCCGAGCCGCCGGTAGAGCCGGATCGCGCCGGCGTTGACGGTGTAGACGCCGAGCGCCACGGTGTCGTGGCGGGCGAACAGCGCCCGGGTCATCCCGGCGGTCAGTGCCGCGCCCAGCCCCCGGCCGCGCCGGTCGGTGGCGACGGTCAGGCCGGCGAGGAAGCCGACGTCGCCCCGGCTGCGGTCCGCCCCGCAGGCGACGATCCGGTCGCCGTCGCGGATGCCGTACCAGGCGACGACCCGGGGGTCGCCCGGGCGTGAGGTGGTGGTCGGGAACGCCTCGTCGATCAGCGCGGTCAGCGCCGGGTGGTCGGCCTCGGTGAGGCGGACCACCCCCTCCTCCCCGGGTTGGCGCGGGGGCGCGGCGACGGTCCAGAGGAAGTCCCACTCGTCGTGCCGCGCCACCGCCAGCCGGCCGGCCAGCGCCGCCGGGTCGAGCCGCGGCAGGTGCAGCCACTGGCCGGGCCGGAGCACGCCCCGCGCGACGAGGTCGGCGAAGACGTCGACCGCCGGCCCGGGCGCGCCGATCGCGCCGCCGGCCGGGCCGTGCTCCGCCGGGAGCAGCCAACCCACCGCATCGTCGCGCCGCCAGCCGCGCGGCTGCTCGCCGGGCCAGAGCGAGTGCCGGGCGTACGGGTGGTGGTCGGCGGCCGCCAGGATGGCGTCCCGCCCCTCCAGGACCTGGTCGGCGATGATCATGTCGCCAGCCTAGAACGCCCGCCGTGCTCCCGTCGGCGGACCTCGGACGGCACCCAGCACCGGGGCGCTCCACCGTGGAGATTGGCGAGCGGACCGATTGGGTACATCCCGCGCCGACCCACTGGGAACCCCCACCGGAGGAACGACATGCTCGCCATTCTCGCGGCGATCGTTTTCGGCTTCGCCCTGCTGCTCGACCTCTTCGACACCAACCTCGGCGCGCCGGACCTGCTGAACCCGTCCACCCTGCTGATGCTGGGCCTGCTGCTGCTCTCCCTCTACCTCGCCGGGGTCGGCAGCGCCCCGCGCGGCGGGGGCGGCGGCCGGTGGTACCGGGGCCGGCGTCCGGGCCGGGGCTGACCGTAAACGATCACAGTGTCCCGCCCGGCGGCGCGCTTTCGGCGTCGTCGGACGGGACCGGTACTGTTCTCGTGATGGAGTCCGACGCACTCTTCTCCTTCGGTGAGCCCGCCGGAGCGCCCCCTGCGCCCGCGGGTTCCGTCGGTGTGGACGGCTTCACGGCGGTGGGGGAGGATTCGCCCCTGCCGGTCCGGATGCGCCCGCGCAGCATCGACGAGCTCGTCGGGCAGGACCACCTGCTCGCGCCGGGCGCCCCGCTGCGCCAGCTGGTCTCCGCCAGCGCGCCGATGTCGGTCATCCTGTGGGGGCCGCCGGGCAGCGGCAAGACGACCATCGCGCACCTGGTGGCCCGGGCCACCGACCGCCGCTTCGTCGCCATGTCGGCGCTCACCGCGGGGGTGAAGGACGTGCGCGCGGTGATCGAGACCGCCCGCCGGCAGCGCCGCTCCGGCGGCCCGCAGACCGTGCTCTTCATCGACGAGGTGCACCGGTTCAGCAAGACCCAGCAGGATTCGTTGCTCGCCGCCGTCGAGGACCGCACCGTCACCCTGCTGGCGGCGACCACCGAGAACCCGTACTTCTCCGTGATCTCACCCCTGCTGTCGCGGTGCGTGCTGCTCACTCTCCAGCCGTTGGACGATGCGGCGGTGCGCGGCCTGCTGCGCCGCGCGGTCGCCGACGAGCGTGGGCTCGGCGGCGCGCTGACCCTGGAGACCGAGGCCGAGGACCACCTCGTCCGCCTCGCGGCCGGCGACGTGCGCAAGGCGCTCACGGCGCTGGAGGCGGCGGCGGCCTCCGCGACGGCGCTCGGCGCCGGGCGGATCGACCTGGCCACCGCCGAGCAGGCGGTCGACGTGGCGGCGGTGCGCTACGACCGCGCCGGCGACGCCCACTACGACGTGACCAGCGCCTTCATCAAAAGCATGCGCGGCTCGGACGTGGACGCCGCGCTGCACTGGCTGGCCCGGATGCTGGTCGCCGGCGAGGACGCCCGGTTCATCGCCCGCCGCCTGGTCATCTTCGCCAGCGAGGACGTCGGCATGGCCGACCCGACCGCGCTGAGCGTCGCCACCGCCACCGCCCACGCGGTGGAGTACGTCGGGCTGCCCGAGGCGCAGCTCAACCTCGCCCAGGCGGTGATCCACCTGGCCACCGCCCCGAAGTCGAACTCGGCCACCGCCGCGATCGGCGCGGCGATCGCCGACGTGCGGGCCGGCCGAGGCGGGCCGGTGCCCCGCGGGCTGCGCGACGCGCACTACGCCGGCGCCAAGGGGCTGGGCCACGGCACCGGCTACCGCTACCCGCACGACGACCAGCGCGGCGTGGTCACCCAGCAGTACGTCCCCGACGACCTCGTCGGTGCCGACTACTACCGGCCGAGCCAGCACGGCGCCGAGCGGGCCGTGGCCACCCGGCTGCCGCTGCTGCGCCGCATCGTGCGGGGGCTGCCGGCCCCGGCCACGCCGCCGGAGGCGCCGGTGGGGGTGGCGAGCGGATCGGCGGGCAACGGCCGCCGATCGGCGGACACGGGCGGCGCCGGCGCGGTGCTAGAGGGCGGCAGTGACGCCGCCGGAGAGGGTCAGCAGTGAGATCGCGTGGTTCGGAGCGACCGGAGGACGGCCCGGACGAGCGGCGCGACTCCCGCGCCAAGGGTCGCCGCTGGGGGCGGGGCAAGGCCGAGGCCGAGCCCGAGGAGCCCATCAGCGGCGAGGAGTTCGGCTGGATCGACGACCTGCGCTCGGCCAAGCAGCAGCGCACCGAGCTGGGGCCGGGCGGGGCGGAGCAGCCCCCACCCCCGGGCGCCCCGACGCCTCCCGACCCCTCCGGGCCGCCCCACCGAGGCCCCGGCCCGGCTGCCGCGCCTCCGGCATGGAGCGCCGGCGCGGAGCCCCCGCGTCCCCGGCCGGCGGACGGTCCCTGGCCCGGCACGGCGGAGCCCCGGCCGGCCGGCCCGGCGGCCCCCGCCTCCGCACCGGAGTCCGCGCACCGGGCCCCGGCGGCCGGGCGGCCGCAGCCCGGGCCGGACGGGCCCGACCGGCGCCCCCGACCCGACTCCGGCCCCCCGACCGGCCAGCAGGGCGGCCCGGCCACGGGCCGTCAGGGCGGTGCGCCGGGCGGCCCGCGTCCGCCCGTCGGCCCGTCGGCCGATGTGCCCACCGGCCCGCGTCCGCCCGTCGGCCCGCCGGCCGGTGCGCCCCTCGGCCCGTCGGCCGTGCCCGCCGGTCCGTCGGCGCACTCGCCCGCCGGTCCGCAGGTCCGTCCGCACCCGGGGCCGGCCGGGGCCTCGCGATCCGGGCCGCCCGCGGGTGCGCCGGTGGGCGCTCCGGGCGCTCCGCCTGCCGTGGCGCCGGTGGATCCGGCACCGCCGGGCAGGCGTTCCGGTCGGGCCCCCGCGCCGGGCGCCTCCGGCCGCCCGGGAGGTCCCGTCGGTGCCGCCCGGGTCGCCGTCCCGCCACCCGGTGCCGCCCAGCCGCCCCTCGATCCGCCGACCGGCGAGCTGCGCGGCGCCCCGGCCGACGAGCGTGACCCCCGTGCCGGTCGGCTGCGGCGCGGCCCGGTCGACGCCGGCGGCCCCGCGTCGACCGAGGCGACCGGGCACGTGCCGATGGCCGCCCCGCCGACCGCCGCCACCGGCGCCGCGCCGGGCGTGGACGCGACCGACCGCCGCCGTCCCGGCCCGGCCGGTCGACGCCGCGCCCCCGAGCCGGACGAGCCGGTGGTGCCCCGTTCCGGAAATGCCCCACCGGTGCCCGGCGCGCCCTCCACGCCGCCCGGCGTCGGGTCGGTGCCCGCGCAGGGCGGTCCCGCCAACGCGCCCACCCGCCGTGCGGACGGCGGCCCCGCGGCACCGCCCACCCGCCGTGCGGACGGCGGCCCCGCGGCACCGCCCACCGGTCGTGCGGACGGCGGCCCCGCAGCCACGCCCACCGGCCGTGCGGAGGCCGCGGCCGGCCGTGTCCGGGGGCACCGGGCGAGCCCGGACGAGGGGGAGAACGCCGCGCCGGGGCGCCGCGTGGCACCCGGCGAGGGGGAACCGGGCCGGCGGCGGCCCGCCCCCGGCGAGCCCCCGGGCGGCCGGCCGGAGCGCCCGGCCGACTGGCTCCGGCAGGCCGGCCGCACCCACCACACCGACCCCGCCCTGCCGACCGTCAAGCCACCGGCGGCGCCACCCGTCCCGGGCGGCCCGCCGGTGGCACCCGATTCGGAGCAGCGCGGCGCCGGTACCGGCCGCGCCCCCGCGGGCCGGGCCCGCCCCGGCGCGCGGCCGCCGGTCTCCGGCGACGACACCGGACAGGTGACGGGCCGGGCCCGGCCCGGTTCCGAACCGCCCCGGCCGGCCGACGGCGCACCCTCCGGTCCGCCCCCGGCGCGGGGCGCCGCGCGACCGGCGCCGGCCGGACCGCCCGAAGGCGAGGCGCGTCCGGATGGCCGGGCCCGTCCCGACGTGACCCAGGGCGGGCCGGTCCGGGGCGCCGCGCGACCCGACGCCGCGCCGGGCCGGGCCGCCGTGCCGCCGCCCGGGGTCCCCGACGCCGGCGGGATGCCGCCCGGGGCCACCCACGCCGGCGGAACGCCGGCCCCCACGACTCCGCCCGGCACCGCCGGCCCGGGCACCGCGGGACCTGTCACCGCCGGTCCGGGCATCGCCGGACCTGGCGCGCCGGCCGGTCCGCGCCGGTCGGGGCACACGCCACCCGGCCCGGGCCGCCCGGGTGCGGGTGCGCCGGGACCCGACGTGGCCCCGCCCGGTCCCGCCCGGCCCGGCAATCCGCCCGGCCCCGCCCGGCCGCCCGCCGACGGGCGGGACCGGCCCGAGCCGACCTCCGGCGCGGGTTCCCGCCCCGGACCGGCCGGGCCGACCGGCGTGGCCCGCGCCGCCGCCCCGGCACCCCGGCCCGGAGCGGAGGACCGCGCCGCCGGGCGCGCCCTGCCGCCGCCCCGTGACCCTGGGCGACCGGAGCCGGCGGGCGTCCCGCCGGTGCCGCCGCCGGGACCCGCCGGCGGGCCGCCGGTGGCCCGGGCCGCCGTCGCGGTCGTACCGTCCGCCGATCCTTCCGCCGTCGGGCCGGGGCCGGCGGACGGGCCGGCGCTGCGGCAGGCCGCGGAGCCGGAGTCGCCCGACGACGGCGCCCCCGCCCCCGGCGGGCTGCGCGGCGCGCGGTCCGAACTGCGGCGGCAGATGCGCGAGCGGCGGCGGCTGCGGATGGGCGTCCTGGCCCTGGTCAGTGTGGTGCTCCTCGGCGCGATCCCGCTCTTCTTCGGCATCCGCACGCTCAGCCGCGACCCGGTCTTCGACACCCTCGACGAGCTGGACGTGCCGGGCTGGGCGGCGGCGAAGACGGTCGACGACGTCAGCGGCAGCCGGTGGTGCCTGCTCGACTGCCGGCTGCGCGAACGCACCATCACCTCGGAACGGTCACCGGTGGAGACCGCGCAGGCCTACGAGCGGGCGCTGACCGAGGACGGCTGGCGGCCGTGGCAGGTGACCCGCTGCCCCGAGCAGTCGCCGAAGGGGAGCTACACCTGCTGGCGCCGGGACGAGCTGACCCTCGACCTCTGGGTGCGCGAGCCGACCTGCGCGCCGCCACCGGTGGACGGGGCACCGGCCGTGGAACCGTCGCCCGATCCGTCGGCCGCTGCGCAGCAATGCGCCGGATCGTTGGTGTCGGTGAAGGTCCGCAACGCGATCGACGACGAGCGGACCCGGCCGCAGCCGAGCATCGACCCGTCGCTCACGGGCGAGGATCCCTTCCCGACGTTCAGCGAGGATCCGCTCGGCGAACCGACACCCTCACCGTCCTGAGCCGGTTTCCCTCACGGACGGTAGGGTCTGGGGCTGGCGGATCCGCCAGCCCCCGCTGGCCCCTGCGGGCCGCCGGGCGGCGGTGTGGGCACAACGGTCGCGCGTTCCGGGGACGTCCGGTCCCCGGGACCCCTGCTTGAGGAGGACAGGCGTGGACTTTGGAGAGGTCGCGGCGCTGATCGCGGCGATCGCGTTCGCGATGCTGGTGTTGATCCTGACGCTGCCCATCCTGCGGCTGCGGCACACCGTGGACGCGACCACCCGCATGATCAACGACCTCAACGACCGCACCGCGCCGCTGCTGGGCGACGTCAACACCACGGTGAAGAACGTGAACACGGCCCTGGAGCAGGTGCAGACCTCCCTGGACGGGGTGAACCTGCAGCTCGCCAAGGTCGACACCATGACCAGCCACGCGCAGAACGTCACCGCCAACGTCGCGAACCTGGCCACCGTCGTCTCCGCCGCCGCCGCCAACCCGTTGGTCAAGGTGGCCGCCTTCGGCTACGGCGTGCGCAAGGCCGCCGCCGCCCGCCGGCACGCCGAGACCGAGCGCGAGGTACGCGAGACCATCAAGCAGCAGCGGCGGGCCGCCAAGCGCGGCAACCGCTGACGGCACGACCAGGAGGGCTGGGGAATGAGGCGCTTGTTCTGGCTCGGCATCGGGCTGGCCGTCGGCGTGGTCGTGGTCCGCAAGGCGACCCGCACCGCGCAGTCGTACACCCCGGCCGGCATCGCCAGCACGTTGTCCGAATCCGCTGGCGGGCTGGCGGAGTCGCTGCGTAGCTTCGTGGAGGACGTCCGGATCGGGATGGCCGAACGCGAGCAGGAGATCCACGAGGCGTTCGCCCAGGGCGAGGCGTTCGACGACCAGTTCGCCGAGTTGCGGGAGGACCCGCGCATCGGCGACCGAGAAATCTTTCCGGAGGAACACCAGCGATGAAGACGGCGGAGATCAAGCGGCGGTACCTCGCCCACTTCGAGGCGAACGGCCATGCCGTGGTGCCGTCCGCTCCGCTGCCCGCCATCAGCGACCCGAACCTGCTGTTCGTCAACGCCGGCATGGTGCAGTTCGTCCCCTACTTCCTGGGGCAGCAGACCCCGCCGTACCGGCGGGCCGTCAGCGTGCAGAAGTGCATCCGCACGCCCGACATCGACGAGGTCGGCAAGACCAGCCGGCACGGCACGTTCTTCCAGATGAACGGCAACTTCTCCTTCGGTGACTACTTCAAGGACGGGGCGATCCCGCTCGCCTGGGACCTGGTCACCAAGTCGCAGGAGCAGGGCGGGTTCGGCCTCGACCCGGAGCGGATCTGGCCGACGGTCTACCTGGACGACGACGAGGCGTTCGACATCTGGCGCTCCGTGGGCGTGCCCGCCCAGCGAATCGTGCGCCGGGGCAAGGCGGACAACTTCTGGTCGATGGGCATCCCCGGCCCGTGCGGCCCGTGCTCCGAGCTGTTCTACGACCGCGGCCCGGAGTACGGCCGCGAGGGCGGCCCGGCGGTCGACGAGGACCGCTACATGGAGTTCTGGAACCTCGTCTTCATGCAGTTCGAGCGGGGCCCGGGCACCGGCAAGGAGGACTACCCGATCCTCGGCGACCTGCCGGCGAAGAACATCGACACGGGCATGGGCCTGGAGCGGATGGCGTCCATCCTCCAGGGCGTCGACAACCTCTACGAGATCGACGAGGTCCGGCCGATCCTCGACAAGGCCGCCGAGCTGACCGGCAAGCGTTACGGCGCCCGCTCCGGCCACGTCGCCAGCGAGTCCCACCCGGACGACGTCCGGCTGCGGGTGATCGCCGACCACGTGCGTACCGCGCTGATGCTGATCGGCGACGGGGTCACCCCGAGCAACGAGGGACGCGGCTACGTGCTGCGGCGCATCATGCGGCGGGCGATCCGCGCCGTGCGGCTGCTCGGCTGGCAGGAGCGGGCGCTGCCCGAGCTGCTGCCGGTGGCCCGGGACTGCATGTCCCCGTCGTACCCGGAGCTGGCCACCGACTTCGACCGGATCGCCGACTACGCGTACGCGGAGGAGGACGCGTTCCTGTCCACCCTGCGCGCCGGCACGACGATCCTGGACACCGCGATCGCCGAGACCCGGACCGCCGGCAAGAAGGCGCTCTCCGGTGAGAAGGCGTTCCAGCTGCACGACACGTACGGCTTCCCGATCGATCTGACCCTGGAGATCGCGGCCGAGCAGGGGCTCCAGGTCGACGCGGAGGGCTTCCGCCGGCTGATGGCCGACCAGCGGGCCCGGGCCAAGGCGGACGCCCAGGCGCGCAAGACCGGGCACACCGACCTGTCGGCGTACCGGTCGGTGCTCGACTCGGGCGGGCCGGTGACGTTCACCGGCTACAGCGAGGTGTCCCGGGAGTCGACGGTGCGGGCGGTGCTCGGCGTCGACGGCCCCCGCCAGGCGGCGGTCGAGGGCGACACGGTCGAGCTGGTGCTCGACGCCACCCCGTTCTACGCCGAGGGCGGCGGGCAGCAGCCCGACCTGGGCATGATCACGGTCGGCGGCGGCCAGGTCGAGGTGCTCGACGTGCAGCAGCCGGTGCCCGGCCTGATCGTGCACCGCGCCCGGGTGGTCCGGGGCGAGGTGCGGGCGGGGGAGACCGGCTACGCGGAGATCGACACCACCCGCCGGCGGGCCATCTCCCGGTCGCACACCGCGACCCACCTGGTGCACCAGACGATGCGCAACTTCCTCGGCGAGTCCGCGACCCAGGCCGGTTCGCTGAACGCCCCGGGGCGGCTGCGGTTCGACTTCAACACCCCGACGGGCGTGGCGCCGAGCGTGCTGCGCGACGTCGAGCAGCAGGTCAACGAAGTGCTCCTCGCCGACCTGGAGGTGCACGCCTTCGTCACCTCCCTGGAGGAGGCGCGGCGGATCGGCGCGATGGCGCTGTTCGGCGAGAAGTACGGCGAGGAGGTGCGGGTCGTCGAGGTCGGCGACTACGCCCGGGAGCTGTGCGGCGGCACCCACGTCGCCCGCTCCGGCCAGCTCGGCCTGGTCAAGATCCTCTCCGAGTCGTCGATCGGTTCCGGCGTCCGCCGGGTCGAGGCGCTGGTCGGCATGGACGCCTTCAACTTCCTGGCCCGCGAGCACCTGCTGGTGTCCCGCCTCGCCGAGCTGTACCGGGTGCCCAACGACCAGGTCGCCGACCGGGTCGAGCAGACCGTGACGCAGCTGCGCGACGCCGAGAAGGAGCTGGAGAAGCTGCGCGCCCAGCTCGTGCTCGGCGGCGCGGCGGCGCTGGCCGCGCAGGCGAAGGACGTGCGCGGGGTCGCGTACGTGGGCACCGAGGCGCCGGAGGGCGCGGCCGGCAACGACGTGCGGACGCTCGCCCAGGAGATCCGGGGCAAGATCGATCCGGCGCGGCCGGCGGTCGTCGCGGTGGCGGCCCGGGCGAACGGCAAGGCGTCCCTGGTGGTCGCCGTGAACCCGGCCGCCCGCAGCCGGGGCCTGTCCGCCGCCGACCTGGTCAAGGCGGCCTTCTCGGGGCGTGGGGGCGGCAGCCCCGACCTGGCCCAGGGCGGCGGCCTGCCGGCGGCGGAAGCGCCGAACCTGCTGCTCACGGTCGAGAAGGCGATCGCCGAGGCGTGATGCGAGACCGCAGCGACCAGGGCGGACCGGCATGGTCCGCCCTGGTTCGCCGTTTCGGGGGGAGTTACCGATCGTGAGCGAGTTGTCCCACGGCGTCCGGCTCGGGGTGGACGTCGGGCAGGTCCGGGTGGGGGTGTCGCGCTCCGACCCGCACGGGGTGCTGGCCACCCCGCTGGTCACCCTCGCCCGCGACCTCACGGCGGGCCCGGACGCGGTGCCGAGCGACATCGCCGAGCTCGCCGCGCTGGTGGCCGAGCACGAGGCGGTCGAGGTCGTCGTCGGCCTTCCGGTCAATCTCGCCGGCAAGCACGGTCCGGCGGCCGTCCACGCCAAGGCGTACGCTGACCGACTGGCTGATGTAATAGCGCCTGTTCCGGTGGCGCTCACCGACGAGAGGATGTCCACGGTCGTGGCGTCTCGTAGGCTTGCCGAGCGTGGTGTCCGGGGGAAACGGCAACGGGCGGTGGTCGACCAGGCTGCCGCGGTGGAGATTCTGCAGAGCTGGCTGGACGCGCAGCGGAGGCGGACACGATGATCGACGATCTGGACCTCGGGTTCGACGAGCAGGAGCGGGGGGAGAAGGGCAAACACCGGCGCAGCGCCATGCGTAAGCGCGACGGGCGCTCCGGCGGCGGGCGGGGCAAGACCGTCCTGGCCCTGCTGCTCGCTCTGGTCCTGCTGGGCGGGATCGGGGGCGGCGCGTTCTACGGCTTCGACCGGATCCAGGGCTACTTCGTGACGCCCGACTACGACGGCACGGGCACCGGCGAGGTCACCGTCGAGATCAAGAAGGGCGCGCTGATCGCCGACATGGCCGACGCGCTGGTCGCCGCCGACGTGGTGAAGAGCGCCAAGGCGTTCATCGAGGCTGCCGAGGCCAACTCGCGCAGCAAGAACATCCAGCCGGGCACGTACAAGCTGCGCAAGCAGATGAGCGGCGAGAGCGCGGTCACCGCGATGCTCGACCTGAAGAACCGGATCGTCAACGGGGTCACCATCCCGGAGGGTCGGACGGCGAAGAACGTCTACAAGCTTCTCTCCGACGAGACCAAGATCCCGGTGAAGGACTTCGAGGCGGCGGCGAAGGACCCGCTCGCGCTCGGCGTGCCGGACTGGTGGTTCAAGCGCACCGACGGCAAGAAGGTCAAGCCGTCGATCGAGGGCTTCCTCTACCCGGACACCTACGAGATCCCGCCGAAGGCGACCGCGGAGACCATCTTGACGCTGATGGTCGAGAACTTCCTCACCGTCACCGGGGAGATGCAGTTCGCCGACCGGGTGCAGAAGGAGCGCGGCGGCATCAGCCCGTACGAGGCGCTGATCGTCGCGTCGCTGGCCCAGGCCGAGGCGGGGAACAAGGACGACCTGGGCAAGGTCGCCCGGGTGGCGTACAACCGGGTCTTCGGCGAGTTCGACTGCAACTGCCTGGAGATGGACGTCACGGTCAACTACTACCTGGAGCTGACCGGGCAGAAGACCAAGCGGTCCGCGGACATGACCCCGGCAGAACTGGACAACCCGAAGAACCCGTATAACCGCAAGCTGAAGGGCCTGGTGCCCACCCCGATCAACAACCCGGGCAAGCAGGCCATGGAAGGCGCGATGAACCCGCCGGACGGCAAGTGGCTCTTCTTCGTGGCGATCGACGACAAGGGCCACTCGGCCTTCGCCGAGACCTACGAGGAGCACCTGAAGAACGAGGCCAAGGCCAAGGAGGCCGGGATCATCTGATGGCGGCTACACGGCGGGCGGGGGTGCTCGGCAAGCCGATCGCGCACTCCCTCTCCCCGGTGATCCACAACGCCGGCTACGCGGCGGCGGGGCTGGCCGGGTGGTCGTACACCCGGATCGAGTGCGCGGCGGCGGAGCTGCCGGACGTGGTCGCCGGCCTGGGCCCGGAGTGGGCCGGGCTGTCGGTGACGATGCCGGGCAAGGAGGCGGCGCTCGCGGTGGCCGACGAGGTGTCCCCGGTCGCCGCCGCCGTCGGCGCCGCCAACACGCTGGTACGCCGCCCGGGCGGCTCCTGGTACGCCGACAACACGGACGTCGTCGGCATGGTCGAGGTGCTCACCGACGCCGGGGTGCGCCCCGGCGCGACGGTGACGGTGCTCGGCGCGGGCGGCACCGCGCGGGCGGCGGTGGCGGCGGCGGGGCGGCTCGGCGCCCGCGCGGTGACCGTGGTGGCCCGCCGGCCGGAGGCGGTCGAGGAGCTGCGCCCGGTGGCCCGCGCGGTCGGCGTGGAGCTGGCCGGCGCGCCCTGGGCCGACGCGGCAGGGCGGTGCCGGGCCGACGTGGTGGTCTCGACCGTGCCGAAGGGCGTCGCCGACCCGCTCGCGGAGACCGTCGCCTGGCGGCCGGAGACGGTGCTCTTCGACGCGCTCTACGACCCGTGGCCGACGCCGCTGGCCGCCTCGGCCCAGGCGGCCGGCTGCCGGATCGTCTCCGGGCTCGACCTGCTCCTGGCCCAGGCGGTGGGCCAGTTCGAGCACTTCACCGGCGTCACCGCCCCCCGGGCCGCGATGGCCGCCGCGCTGGCCGCCGCCCGCGCCGCCTGACCGTCCCCGCCGGACGGGACCCTCCCCTGTGGTTGTCCAGGGCATCCTTAGGCGACGGTTAAGACGCGCTTACGTCCCGCTGTCCTGCCCACGTCACGTGGTGGTCGTGGATACGCTGCTGAGCGTCACCGCCCGAGACACAGGGAGTGTTCCTTGAGCAGGCACGGACTGCACCGCCGCACCCGACACCACGGCCCACGGCGCAAGGCCGTGCTGCTCGGCGTGGTCGGCACCACCGTGGTCGCCGGCATCGCCGCCACCACGGTGCCGCTGCTGGCCGCCGACGACGTGTCGATCCGGGCGACGGCGGACACCACGGCGACGACGGTGCCGCAGGACGGCGACAACGGCGCGAAGACCACGCTGGCGACCTGCGCGGCCCGCTGCGACGGCAACCCGCGCGGGGCTCGGGAGGCGGTCATCCGGTTCGCGGTGACCAACCTGCCGGCGTCCGCCGTCAACATCAGGGCCACGCTGCGGGTGCACGCCTGGCAGAGGTTCCCCGCGGCGGTGACCGCGTACGCGTCCACGGCCGACGCCGGCGCGGCGCGCCCGGCGCCGACGCCGCCGGGCCCGGCCCTGGACGCCGTGTCCCCGGTGGCGGCGGGCTTCAACGAGTGGGACGTCTCGGCCCTCGTCAGGGGGAACGGCACCTGGACGGTCTCGCTGGCCCAGACCGGCCTGGAAACGCGGATCTACTGGGCGTCGACGGAGAACCGCAACCCCGACCTGCGCCCGCGCCTGGAGATCCGCTACGACGTCGGCACCCCGCCCACGCCGGCGGTGACCAGCGCCGCGCCCTCGCCGAGCCGGACGGTGGCGCCCACGCCCGCGCCACGGCCGACCCCCAGCGCCAGCCCGACCCGTGCCACGCCGCGCCCGTCGGCGAGCCCGTCCGGCGGCACCGGGCGGTGCGGCGAGGTGTCGGGCAAGCTGGTCCCCTCGTGCGGCGCCTGGTGGGGGATGTACTCCCCGGCTGGCGCGGCCGACGGGTGGGACCACGGGGCGGCGGTCGCCGAGGTGGAGGCACAGGCCGGGCGGAAGTTCGACATCGTGCACCGCTACCACGACTTCTCCGGCACCGGCAGCAACGGCGCGTTCCCGGACGCCTACCAGCGGCAGCAGATGCGCGAGGGCCGGCTGATGTTCTTCGCCTGGGAGTCCCGCATCTTCTCCTCCGGCACCGTGCTGACCTGGCGGGACGTCTACAGTGGCCGGTACGACGCCACCATCGACGCGGTCGCCGGGCGGATCCGCGACACCGGCGTGCCGGTCTTCATGGGCTTCGACCACGAGCCGGAGGACGAGCCGGCGAAGGGCAGCGACGCCGACTTCGTCCGCGCCTGGCGGCACGTGCACGACCGGTTCGTCGCGGCGGGCGCCCACAACGCCGTCTGGGTGTGGACGATGATGGGCTGGTCCGGCCACTATGACCGGTACGCCGCCCTCTACCCCGGCGACCGGTACGTCGACTGGGTGGGCTACGACCCGTACAACTTCCACGTCTGCAACGGCAGCACGGTGTGGAAGAGCCCCGCCACCACCGTCGGCGGCTTCTACCGCTGGCTGGACGAGCACCGCCTCGGCGTCGGCAAGCCGCGGATGCTCGCCGAGTTCGGCACCAACTTCAACGCGGCCGACCCGGACGCCAAGCGGCGCTGGTTCGAGGAGTTCCCGGCGGCGCTCAAGGCGCACCCGAAGATCAAGGCCGCCATCTACTTCAACTCCGCAGGGATGACCCGCCGGTCGAGCACATGCGACATGACGATGAACCACGACGCCTCGGCGGTGGCCGGGTTCGCCCGCGCCGGTCGCGACAACTACCTGCGGCAGCCCACGGGAGGGAGTCGCTGACCGTCGGCGCGCGCCGGCGGACGACCGGAAGAGTCGGACATCCGACAGAACACACGGTCTGTCGCTTGCGGAGGCACTGACCGCCCAATCGGCGGATATCGCCGACCGCGGTGGGCGAGGCACGCTACGCGGGTCTTCTTCCACCTTGGAGGCGTAGCGTGCCCGAAATCCCGCGCTTCCGGCGATCCGCCGGATTCCGCACCCGGGCGGGGGTGGTCGCGCTGGTGACCGTCGCCGCCGTGCTGGCCGTCCCCACCGGAACCTCGGCCGCCGTGGTGCCGGCCCCCGAACCGGCGACCCTGGTCTCGGCGAACCCCGCCGACGCCACCCCCCACGCCAGGGACGGCGAGACCCGCGCCTTCGCGCAGGTCGGCTCCATGGTGTACGTCGGCGGCAGCTTCACCCAGATCCGGCAGACCGCCAGCGCGGCGTGGACGACGCAGCGCTACCTCTTCGCGTACGACCGGGCCACCGGGACGATCTCGACCGCCTTCCTGCCGGTGCTCGACGGCGCGGTCAACACGCTCGTCGCCGGGCCCGGCGGCACGCTGATCGTCGGCGGCGCCTTCAAGACCGTCAACGGCGTCTCGCGTAAGAACCTGGTGGCGCTCGACCCGGCCACCGGCGCGATCGTCGACAGCTGGGTCGGCCGCTCCGACGGCGGCACCGTCCGCGACCTGGCCCTGCACGGCAACCACCTCTACGTGGCCGGCGCGTTCAACTGGCTCAACGGCACCGCGCACGCCGGCCTGGGCCGGCTCAACGCCACCACCGGCGCGATCGACCCGACCTTCAACGTCAACGCCACCGTCGGGCGCCACGACACCACCTCGTACGTCTGGACCATCGACGTCGCCCCGGACGGCGCCACCCTGGCCGTCGGCGGCAACTTCATGTACGTCAACGGCCTGCCGCGCAACCAGATGGCGCTGGTCGACCTGTCCGGCACGCCGACGGTGCTGGACTGGAGCACCGAGAAGTTCGTGCCGCCGTGCGCGGCGCCGGCGACCTTCGTGCACTACGTGCAGGACGTCAAGTTCGGCGCCGACAGCAGCTGGTTCGTCGTCGGCACCAACGGCGGCGCGGGCTGGCCGGCCGCGTACTGCGACGCGCTGGTGCGGTTCGAGACCGCCGCCCGGGGCGCCGGCCAGCTCGGCACCTGGGTCGACTACACCGGCAACGACACCATCACCTCCGTCGAGGTCGCCGACAACGTCATCTACCTCGGCGGGCACTTCCGCTGGCTGAACAACCCCAACGCCAGCGACGCGGCCGGCCCTGGCGCGGTCGACCGGCTCGGCATCGCCGCGGTCACCCCCGCCACCGGCATGCCGGTGAACTGGAACCCCCGCCGCAGCGGCAGCGCGTCGATGCCGGCCGGCACCAGCAACTGGGGCTCGTCGGTGCCGGTGCTCTGGCGCGGCAGCGACGGCCTCTACTTCGGCCACAACTCCGACGGCATGGGCAACGAGTACCACGGCCGGCTCGGCATGTTCCCGCTGACCGGCGGGCGCACCATCATCCCGAAGAACGCGCCGACCGCAGCCGCCGGCAACCTCTACGTCGGCACCGGGCCCGGCGAGTTGGCGAAGGTGCCGTTCGACGGCACCGCCGTCGGCGCCCCGACCACGGTCAGCCAGCCGAACTACACGGCGGCCGGCGCCACCTGGCGGGTGGCCGACCGGATCTACTGGTCGCACACGGTCGCCGGCACCCCCACCGGCAGCCGGATCGACATCTCGATGTTCAACGGCGGCGCGATCGGCGTGCCGTGGGAGGCGTCCGGCTACAACGACTGGTTCAACCCGGCGGCGATGACCGGCGCGTTCTATCTCGACGGTCGCCTCTACTACACCCGGGCGGGCGCGAGCGGCCTCTACTACCGCTACTTCGAGATCGACGGCAACTACCTCGGCGCCACCGAGTTCACCCTGCCCACCACCGGGGTCACCTGGTCGGCGGTGCGCGGCATGGCCTGGGTCGCCGGCAGGATCGTGTACGGCGCCACCGACGGGACGCTGCGCAGCGTCCCGTTCGACCCGACGGCCGCCCCGGCGGTCAACGGGACGGCGGCGACGGTGATCTCGCCGGCGGTCGCCGGTGTGACGTGGTCGACCCCGTCGACGTTCTTCTCCGTGCAGTGAGGGTCAACCGTTCGTAACGGACATCGGTAGATTGTTCGCGTTGGGCCGGCGACGGATCAACCGTCGCCGGCCCACCACGTAGGGAGGGCCGTTGGACGGCGCGGGTGCCATCCGCCGGGGGTTCGTGGTGCGGGCCGTCTTCGCGGTCAAGCGCGGCTGGTACCGGCTGCGCTATCCCCGGCTGACGCTCGGGCGGGGCGTGGAGATCCGCGGCCGGATCCGGCTGCGCCGGGGCGTACGGGTGAGCATCGGTGACCGCACCCGGCTGAACAAGCTCGTCCGCTTCGCCGGTCCCGGCGAGGTGCGGGTCGGCGCCGACTGCCTGCTGAACGCCACCTGGATCGGCACCTGGACGTCGGTCACGATCGGCGACCGGTGCCTGCTCTCGGACTGCGAACTGCTGGACAACGACTTCCACAACCTGCCCCCCGAGCAGCGGCACGACCCGCCCGTCCCGGCCACCCGCGCCCCGATCACGATCGAGGACAACGTGTGGATCGGGGCGCACGCCCTGGTGATGAAGGGTGTGCGGATCGGCCGGGACAGTGTCGTGGGCGCCGCCACGGTGGTCCGCACGGACGTGCCGCCGCGAGTCGTGGTCGCCGGAAATCCACAACAGACGGTGAAGAAGTTCCATGACTGATGTTCCTCCCGCTTCCTGGCCCGCCGGCGTCCCCACCGGTGGCGGGGCGGGCCGCACCGTCACGCTGACCGACCTGCTCCGCGTCCCGCTGCACCGGATCCGGCTGGTGGCGGCCGTCGCCGCGGTCGGCCTGGCCGCCGCGCTCGGCTACGTACTCCTCGTCCCCGCCGCGGTGACCGCCAGCGCGGTCGTGGCGGTCCGCCCCGTCGTCACGGACGCGTTCACGCCCAGCGGGGCCAACGCCGAGCGGGCGGTGAACATGAACGTGGAGAGCGGCATCGCCACCGGCACCGAGGTGGTGCAGCGGCTCGCCGACGCGGGCGGGCTGGACCCGCGCGAGGTGCGCGACGCCCTGGAGGTGGAGGTGCCCACCGGCGGGCAGATCCTGCGCTTCGTCTACTCGGCCCCCACGGCCGAGCAGGCGGTGGAGAGTGTCAACCTGGCCGCCCGGGCCTACCTGGACGTGCGCCGGGCGATGTACGAGAAGCAGCGGGCGGAGATGCTGCGCTCGTACGACGAGAGCATCAGCAAGGTGGCCGCCCAGCAGGACGCCCTACAGAAGCGGGTCAACAACGCCCGGGAGGGTGCCGTCGACGCGGCGGTGACCGAGCTGGCCGGCATCAACAACCAGCTCACCCAGCTCAACGCGGCGCGTACGGAGATCGCCGCCGTCGACGTCAACCCCGGCTGGGTTACCCAGACCGCCGAGCGGGCCCTGGCCTCCTCCGCCGGGAACCGCCCGCTCTACCTGCTCGCCGGCCTGCTCGGCGGGACGCTGCTCGGCGTGGTGCTGGCGTACGCCTGGGAGTCCGTCGACCGGCGGATCCGGTCGGTGGACGACGGGCGCGACGCCACCGGCCTGCCGCTGCTCGGCACGGTGCGCAGCCGCGGGTGGCGCGGTCGCAAGGAGGCGGTCGACGCCGACATCCGGTACGTGGCGATGGCCATCGCCGAGCGGGTGCGCCAGCCCGCCCGGGTGTCGCTGCTGACCTCCCGCGAGGAGGACGCGACGGCCATCACCGCCGGGCTGGCGGTGGCCCTGGCGGCGGTCGGCCGGGAGGTCTTCGTCGCCGACGACAGCGGCCGCACCGACCGGCTGCGCGACACGGTGCTCGCCGACCGGGAGCGGCTGCCCGCCGCGGCCGACCCGTCCCGCCCCGCCGTCCCCAAGCCCCGCCCGGCCGGCTCCGCGGACCCGGCAGCCGGCGGCACCTCCCCGCCGGCGGCCCGCCGCCCGTCGCCGCACCCGCCCGGCGCGCGCCCGTCCACCGACCCGGACGCCACGCTCACCCTGCCCCGGGTCGCCTCCTCGGCGAGCGGCGGGGACAGCCGGGTGACGGGCGCCGACCCGGTGACCGTGGGCGCGGGCAGCGTCCGGTTCGGCACCTGGCGGCAGGGCGCCGACCACAGCCTCGTGCTGTTCAACGCCCCGCCGGCCGAGTCCGACGAGCGCGGCGTCGCCG
This sequence comes from Micromonospora sp. NPDC047620, assembly GCF_043205005.1. NCBI lineage: Bacteria > Bacillati > Actinomycetota > Actinomycetes > Micromonosporales > Micromonosporaceae > Micromonospora > Micromonospora sp. NPDC047620. The sequence continues at coordinate 49,154 of NZ_JBIDDG010000011.1, forward strand.
TCGCCCGGCAGGGCACCGCGGTGGTGGTGGTCGAGCGCGACCGCACCCGACAGAACGACCTGCGCCGGCTCGTGGAGCGGCTGCGCGCCGCCGGGGTCAACCCGCTCGGCTTCGTGCTGACCCGCAGCGGCCGGGGCTGACCCATGCCCGTCACCCGCGCGCCGGCCACGAGCGAGCCGGCCGGCGGCCCGGACGGCGCCGCCCCGCCAACGCAGCCGCCGGCCCCGCCCCGGCTGCCGCTGTGGCCGCTGGCGGCGATGTTCGGCCTGGTGCCGCTCTGGTGGCTGACCGGCGCGTTCTATCTCGGCTGGCCGTTGCTCGGCGCGCTGCTGTTCGCGCTGCTGGTGATCCGGGGGCGGGTGCCGCTGCCCCCGGCCGCCGGGATCTGGCTGCTGTTCCTGGCCGTCGTCCTGGTCAGCGCCACCCAGCTCCAGTCGCCGGCCTCGGTGCTGACCTTCGGCCTGCGGCTCGCCTTCTACGTCACCGCGCTCGTGGTCGGCGTCTACGTCTACGCGGTCGCCCGGGAACGCGCCGACCTGGTCGCGGTGCTCGTGCCGCTCTGCGCGTTCTGGTTCGCGCTGGTCGCGCTCGGCTGGCTGGGCGTGCTGGCGCCCCGGTTCGCGCTGACCACCCCGGTGGAGGTGCTGCTCCCGGGCGGGGTGGCCGGCAACCCGTTCATCCGGGACATGGTCCACCTGAGCACCGCCGAGTACAGCGAGCGGTCACTGAACCCGATCTACCGGCCGGCCGCGCCGTTCGCGTACACGAACAACTTCGGCAGCGCGTACGCGATGACCCTGCCCTGCGTGGTCGCCTTCACCATGCTGCGCCGGCGCGGCGCGCTGCGCTGGGCGCTGCTGGCGTCGCTGCCGCTGTCGCTGGTCCCGGCCTTCCTCACGCTCAACCGGGCGATGTTCCTCAGCCTCGGCGCCGGGCTCGCGGTGCTCGGCGTCCGGGCCGCCCTGCGCGGCAACGTCCGGGTGGCCGCGTCGATCGTCGGCGTGGTGGTCATCGGCGGCGTCGCCACCCTGTTCATCCCGATCGCCGAGCTGATCGGCAACCGCGTCGAGTCCAGCGACACGAACACCGACCGGCTCTCGCTCTACGTCGAGGTGATCCGCCGGGTGAAGGAGTCGCCGTGGCTCGGCTACGGCGCGCCGGTCAACGTGGACACCGTCACGGCCCAGGCGCCCATCGGCACCCAGGGGCAGCTGTGGATGGTGCTGTTCAGCCACGGCGTCCCCGCGCTGCTGTGCTTCCTCGCCTGGTTCGTCGTCGCCGCGTTGATCTGTGCCCGCGCCACCTCGGCCGCCGGGCAGTGGCTGTCCGTGGTGCCGGTGATCTGCCTGGTGCAGATCCCGTTCTACGGCATGGCCAACCAGAACCTCGCGGTCGCCTTCTTCGCCGTCGCCTTCGCGATGGTGCTCACCGAGCGGGAGGCGTCGGTCCGGCCGTATCACCTCCGCCCGGTCGGCCCGGAGGCGGTGCCGGCATGACCGCCGCCACCCGCCCGCCGGCCGGCGCCGTCGCCGCCGCCGGCCCGCCGGCCGACGACACGGAGACCCGGCGCAGCGCCCGCAGCGGGGCCGCCGGGCTGGTCGGCGCGGCCACCAGCGGCCTCTTCGGCTTCCTGCTCGCGGTCGTCATCACCCGCGGCTACGGCACGGTCGGCTCCGGCGCGTTCTTCGCCGCGATCGGCGTGGTCACCGTCGCCACCGCCGTCTGCACCCTCGGCGCCGAGACCGGGCTGATGTGGGCGCTGCCCCGACGCCGCTCCGGCGCCGACGGCGACGCCGCCCGGGTGCTGCCGGTGGCGCTGTTGCCGCCGCTGCTGGCCGCGGTCCTCGTCGCCGTGGCGGGGGTGCTCGCCGCGGACGCGCTCGCCCCGCGCCTGCTCGACGGATCCGACGCCGACGGGGCGGCCCTGCTGGCGGTCAGTTTCGCCGCGGTGCCGGTGGTGGTGGCGATGACGCTGCTGCTTGCCGCGTTGCGCTGCGTCCGCTCCATCCGGGCGTACGTCGGGGTGCAGTTCTTCCTGCTGCCGGTGGCGCGGCCGGTGCTGGTCGGCGCGGCGGTGCTCGCCGGCGGCGGCCTGCTCGCCGGCATGACCGGCTGGCTGGTCCCGGCGGCGCTCGCCCTGCTGGCCTGCCTGACGCTGGTCGCGGGCCCGCTCGGCGTCGGCCGGGGCGCGGCGCTGCGGCCGCAGCGCGCCGACTGGTCGGCCTTCTGGCGCTTCGCCCTGCCCCGGGCCGCCTCCGCGGCGATCGACGCCGGCAACATGTGGGTGGGCGTGCTGCTCACCTCGGTGCTGGCCGGCCCGGCCGACGCCGGCGTGTTCGGCGCCGTGGGGCGTTACATCCTCGCCGGCCAACTGGCCATGCAGGGGCTGCGGGTGGCGGTGTCGCCGCAGCTGTCCCGGCTGCTCGGGCGGGGGGAGCGGGGTGCGGCGGCCGCCGTGCACCGGCAGTTGACCACCTGGGGGCTGGTGCTGTCCTGGCCGGTCTACCTGCTGCTCGCCGTCTTCGGCCTGGCGTTCCTCCAGCTCTTCGGGCCGGAGTTCACCGCCGGCGCCCCCGCGATGACCGTGCTCGCGCTGGCCATGCTGGTCAACACCGGGGTCGGCAACGTGCAGAGCCTGCTGCTCATGGGCGGCCGCAGCGGCCTGCACCTGGCCGCCACGCTGGCCGGGCTGGTGGTCACCGTCTCCCTCGGCCTGTGGCTGATCCCGGCGCACGGCGCGACCGGCGCCGCCCTGGCCTGGGCGCTCGGCATCGCCACCGAGAACCTCACCGCGGCATGCTGCGCCCGGGTCGTGGTCGGCCAGCCGCTGGTCGACGCGGCGATGCTGCGGGCCGGGGCGGCCACCGTCGCCGGGGTCGGGCTCGCGGCGACGGTCGGGGTGCTGGCCGGCGGGCGGGGGATCGGCGGGCTGGCGGTGGCGGTGGGCGTGCTGGCCGCCGGCTGCGTCGGCTTGCTGACGTTGCCCCGGGTGCGAGGCGGCATCCGGGCGACCATGGTGCAGATCCGTGGGCGGCGGGAGGCGGCCCCGGCCGCCGCCGGGCCCGCCCCGGAGGAGTCGAAGGGCAGGTGAGGTCCGTCGTGCCGTCCATCCGTGACCGGGTGAAGCAGCTCGTCCCCACCCAGGTGACGAACCGGGTGAAGGAGTCCCTCGTCGACTACGGGGTGCGCACCAGCGACCGGCGGCCCCTGCCGGACTTCCTCATCATCGGCACCAAACGGGGCGGCACGACGTCGCTGTGGAACTACCTCATCCAGCATCCGCTGGTGCCCCGGCTCTTCCCGGCGTGGAACACGAAGTCCGCGCACTACTTCGAGGAGCACTGGCGGCGCGGCGAGGCCTGGTACCGGTCGCACTTCCCGACGCAGCGGCAGCGGGAGGCGCTGGCGAGGCGGTACGGCGGGCCGGTCCGGGTCGGCGAGGCGGCACCGCTGTACATGTTCCACCCCCTCGCCGCCCAGCGGGTCGCCGCGCTGATGCCGTCGGTGCGGCTGATCGTGCTGCTGCGCGACCCGGTGGAGCGGGCGTACTCGCACTGGAAGGAGCGGCGGACGCACGGCATCGAGCCGCTCGACTTCGCCGCCGCGCTCGCCGCCGAGGAGGAGCGCACGGCGGGGGAGCGGGAGCGGCTGATCGCGGAGCCGGAGTACTTCAGCGAGCCGTACGACTGGTACACCTACCGCGCCCGGGGCCGCTACCTGGAGCACCTGGAGCCGTGGCTGGAACGGTTCGACCGGGAGCAGATCCTCTTGCTGCCCAGCGAGGACCTCTACCGCGACGCCCGGTCCACCTACCGCCGGACGCTGGACTTCCTCGGCCTGCCCCCGCACGACCTGCCCGACTTCAAGGTCTACAACGACCGCCGCTCGGCGCCCCTCGAGCCGGTGGTGCGCGCCGAGCTGACCGAGTACTACCGCCCGTACAACGACGCGTTGCGGCAGCGGCTGGGACTGGACCTCGACTGGGCGGACCGGGCCGCGTGACGGCGCGGGTCGCCGCGCCGGCCGATCCCCGGTCCCGGACGGACGGGCTGGGCTGGGTCACCCGGGCGGTGTTCGGCGACGAGCGGCTCGCCCTGACCGTGGGCGGCCCCCCGCCGCCCGGCCATCGCGCCGTCGCCCGGTACGCGGTCGTCCCGTCGGTCGTCCGGGCCCGGTTCCTGCTGCCGCTCGGCGCGCCCCGGGCCACGGCCGCCTCGCTGCTGGCGTACAACGCGTTGCGCCCGCCGAAGGTGCGGGCGGTGCGGGCCGCGCTCGGCGGGCTCGCCCGGGTCGGCGCGGTCGACCTGGCCCCGTTCCCGCGGCTCACCGTGTCGCTGCCCGACGGGCTCGCCGCCGGCGAGGTGCTGCTGGCGGGGCGGCTGGCCGGCGCGCTCGGTGGCCCGTCGGTCTACGCGGCCTGCGGGGTCCGCCCGCCGGACCCGAACCACAAGCCCACCCTGCAACTGTTCGACCCGGCCGGCCGGCCCCTCGGCTACGCCAAGATCGGCTGGAACGGCGCCACCCGGGCGTTGGTGACCGCCGAGGCGGCGGCCCTGCGCGAGCTGCCGGCGGTGGCCGGGACGCCCGACCACCCGGCGGCGCCCCGGCTGCTGGCCGAGGTGACCGCCGCCGGGCAGGTCATCGCGCTGGTCGAGCCGCTGCCGCCCGAGGTGCGGGGGGTGCCGGCCGGCGACCCGCCGCGGCTGGCGGCGCTGCTCGCGGTGGCCCGCCGGGGCCGCCCGCCAGCCTCGCCGCGCCCGTTGGCCGGGTCGGCCTTCCTGGCCCGGCTCGCCGCCGAGGCACAGCGGGCCGCCGCCGGCACGCCCGACGGGCCCCGGGCGGTCGCCGCCGTGGCCGCGCTGGCCCGCCGGCACGGGGACACGGCCGTCGAGTTCGGGCACTGGCACGGCGACTGGGTGCCCTGGAACCTGGGCGTGCACGCCGGCCGCCTGGTCGCCTGGGACTGGGAGCACAGCGGGCCGGACGTGCCGCTGGGGTTCGACCTGGCGCACGACGCGTTCCAGCGCGCCCTGGTGCTGCGGGGTGAGCCGGCGGCGACGGCGGTGCGGGCCGTCGACGCCCACCTCGACCACCACGGCGGCGGGCTGGGGCTCGGGCCGGCGGCGCGCCGGCTGGTGGCCGACGGCTACCTGCTGGAGATGTGGCTGCGCACGTGGCGGCTCGCCGACGCCGGCGCGGGCTGGAACGCCGCGCTGCATCCCGCCCTGCTGGACGCCGTCGAGAAACGACTGTCGCCCGGTCGTCCTATTTGACTGGCGGCAGGCCTGTGATCTGCTGGCGCGTGGCGCCGACCGAAACTCCAAGCGAACGTTGTGGGGAGTCGCGTGGAAACGACAATCGAGGACGCCGACGATCCCGGAGTCCTGCTCCTGGTGGGCTCCAGCGGCGGCCACCTGGCCCAACTGCTCGCACTGCGCCCGTGGTACGAACGCTGGCGCCGCTGCTGGGTCACCTTCGACACGCCCGAGGCGGTCTCGCTGCTCGCCGGTGAGGACCTGGTCCCGGCGCACCACCCGACCACCCGCAACGTGCCGAACCTGCTGCGCAACGCCGTCCTCGCCTGGCGGGTGCTGCGGTCGCGCCGGGTCGCCGCCGTGGTGACCACCGGCGCCGGGGTCGCCGTGCCGTTCGTGGTGCTGGCCCGGCTGCGCCGCATCCCGACCGTCTACATCGAGGTGTACGACCGGATCGACACCCCGACCCTGACCGCCCGACTCTGCCGCCCGTTCCTGTCCGCGATGCTCGTGCAGTGGGACGAGCAGCGCCGCCAGTACCCGGAGGCCACCGTCGTGGGGACCCTGCTGTGACCGCCGAGAGCACCGGAACCACGCCCGCGCACCGGGTCGCCCCCGGATGTCCCCGGCCGCCGCAGGCGGGCCGGGTGCCTCGACCCCGCGACCCCGACGACGTCGCCCGCGCCCGGCTGCTGGTCGCCGTCGGCACCGACAAGCACCCGTTCGGCCGGCTGGTCGGCTGGCTGGAGGAGTGGCATCCCGGCGTCGCCGAGGACGTCGGCCTGACCGTCCAGCACGGACACACCCGGGCGCCCGGCGTGCCCGGGGCGGTGCCGTTCCTCGGCCACGACGAGCTCCAGACCGCCATGGCCGAGGCCGACCTGGTGGTCTGCCACGGCGGGCCGGCCACCATCCTGGAGGCCCGCCGGCACGGTCACCTGCCGATCGTGGTGCCCCGGGACCCGACGCGGGGCGAGCACGTCGACGACCACCAGCAGCTCTTCGCCCGCCGCCTGGGCGCGGCCGGCATGGTGGCGCTGGCCGAGACCCGGGAGGCGCTGGTCGCGGCGCTCACCGCGGGGCTGGCGGACCCGTCCCGGTTCGCCGTCGCGGCCGACCCGGCCGCATCCGAGGCGCGCCGCGCCGCGGTGGAGCAGGTGGGGCGGATCGTGGAGGAACTGGTGGCCGCGTCGACCGGACGACGGCAGCGGGCGAGGTGGCGGCCGTGGGCACGGCCGGACCGGAACGGAGAACGACGATGACCGGACACCCGAGCGTCAGCGTGGTGGTGCCGACCCGGGACCGGCCCGAGCTGCTCCGGGCCGCGGTGCGGGCCGTCCTCGACCAGGACCACCCCGGCCCGGTCGAGGTGGTGGTCGTGTACGACCGGTCCGAGCCCGATTGCTCGCTGGCCGAGCTGTCCCGCCCGGACCGCCTGGTGCGGGTGATCCGCAACGAGCGCACCCCCGGCCTGGCCGGCGCCCGCAACTCGGGCATCCTGGCGGCCACCGGGGAGCTGGTCGCGTTCTGCGACGACGACGACGAGTGGCTGCCCGGCAAGCTGCGGGCCCAGGTCGAGGCGCTCGCCGCCGCCCCTGACGCGGAGTTCGCCAGCTGCGGCATCCGGGTCAGCTACGACGGCCACACCGTCGACCGGGCGCTGCCGAAGGACTCGGTCACCCTGGCCGACCTGCTGCGCGACCGGATGACCGAGCTGCACCCGTCCACCTTCCTGATCCGCGCCGCCGCGCTGCGGAACGGGTTCGGGCTGGTCGACGAGGAGATCCCGGGCAGCTACGCGGAGGACTACGAGTTCCTGCTCCGGGCCGCCCGCAGCGCGCCGCTGGTCAACCTGCGCACGCCGTACGTGCTGGTGCGCTGGCACAAGCGGTCCTACTTCGCGCAGCGCTGGGACACCATCTCCGAGGCGTTGCAGTGGCTGCTGGAGCGCTACCCGGAGTTCGGCACCCAGCCGGCCGGCGAGGCGCGGGTCGCCGGGCAGATCGCCTTCGCCCGGGCCGCCTCCGGCGACCGGCGGGGCGCGATGCGGTGGGCCCGGCACACCATCCGGCGCAACCCGCGCGAGCCGCGGGCGTACCTGGCCCTCGCCGTGGCCGGGCGGGTGGTCCGCGCCGACGCGGTGCTGCGCACCCTGCACAAGCGCGGCCGGGGCATCTGAGCCGGCGGGCCGGCGACGCCGGAACCCGCGGCCCGGGTCATCCAGGGTTCCGGGTCGGTGTCCCCGCCCGAGCGCCCTGTCCCGGCTTCGGGTGCCGGCCGCTCGTCGGACGGCGGCGTCCGCAGGGCGGGACGCGGCGGGCACCGTACGGCGACGGCCACCGGGCGTGACAGACTGACCGCTGTGTTGCGCTGGTTGACTGCAGGGGAATCGCACGGTCCCGCCCTCGTCGCGTTGCTGGAGGGTGTGCCCGCCGGCGTCGAGGTGACCACCGGGGACATCGCCGGTGAGCTGGCCCGGCGCCGGCTCGGCTACGGCCGGGGCGCCCGGATGTCGTTCGAGCAGGACGAGGTCGAGATCATCGGCGGGCTCCGGCACGGGGTGACCCTCGGCAGCCCGGTCGCGATCCGGGTCGGCAACTCCGAGTGGCCCAAGTGGCGCACCGTGATGGCCGCCGATCCGGTCGACCCGGCGGAGCTGGCCAGTCAGGCCCGCAACGCGCCGCTCACCCGCCCCCGGCCGGGCCACGCCGACCTGGCCGGCATGCAGAAGTATGGCCACACCGACGCCCGGCCGATCCTGGAGCGGGCCAGCGCCCGGGAGACCGCCGCCCGGGTCGCCGTCGGCACGGTCGCCAAGGCGCTGGTCCGGCAGGCGCTCGGCATCGAGATCGTCTCCCACGTGGTCGAGCTGGGCCCGGTCGCCGTCAAGCCCGGGCTGCGCCCGACGCCCGAGGACGCCGCCCGCATCGACGCCGACCCGCTGCGTTGCCTCGACCCCGAGGCCAGCGCCCGGATGGTCGCGGAGGTCGACGCCGCGAAGAAGGCCGCCGACACCCTGGGCGGCGTGGTCGAGGTGCTGGCGTACGGGGTGCCGCCGGGCCTGGGCAGCCACGTGCAGTGGGACCGCAAGCTCGACGCCCGGCTCGCCACCGCGCTGATGTCCATCCAGGCGATCAAGGGCGTCGAGATCGGGGACGGCTGGCAGCAGGCGCGCTCCCGCGGCTCCGAGGCGCACGACGAGATCATGCCCACCGCCACCGGCGTACGCCGGGTCACCGACCGGGCCGGCGGGCTGGAGGGCGGCATCACCACCGGCGAGCCGCTGCGGGTGAAGGCCGCGATGAAGCCGATCTCGTCGCTGAACCGGGCCCTGGCGACGGTGGACGTCACCACCGGCGAGCCGGCCACCGCCATCAACCAGCGCTCGGACGTCTGCGCGGTGCCCGCCGCCGCGGTCGTCGCCGAGGCGATGGTGGCGCTGGTGCTGGCCGAGGCGGCCACCGAGAAGTTCGGCGGCGACTCCGTCGCCGAGATCCGCCGCAACCTGGCCGGCTACCTCGACGCGCTGGTGATCCGGTGAGCGCGGGCGGGTCGGCCGGGCGCGGTGGCGCCGGGCGGTGCCGCTGATGGCGCCGGTCTGCGTGCTGGTCGGGGCGCCGGGCTCCGGCAAGACCACCGTCGGGCAGGCGCTCGCGGAGCTGCTCGGGGTCGAGTTCCGCGACACGGACGTGGACATCGCGCGGCTTGCCGGCAAGCCGATCCCGGAGATCTTCATCGACGAGGGGGAGGCCCACTTCCGCGCCCTCGAACGGGCGGCGGTGGCGGCGGCGCTGGCCTCCTGCGAGGGGGTGCTGGCCCTCGGCGGCGGCGCGGTCCTCGCGGAGGAGAACCGCGCCGCCCTGGTCGGGCATCCCGTGGTGCACCTGTCCGTGGAGCTGCCCGACGCCGTCAAGCGGGTCGGGCTGGGGGCGGGCCGGCCGCTGCTGGCGATCAACCCGAGGGCGACGCTGAAGCATCTGCTGGACCAGCGCCGCCCGCTCTACGCCGAGGTGGCCACCGCGACTGTGGTCACCGACGGGCGGGCCCCGGCGGAGATCGCCGCCGAGGTCGCGGCGCTGCTGAAACACTGAGCGACGACCGGTGCGACGCACGCCGCGCGTGCGCCGCGACCGGATCCGGCGGGCGGGACCGCCGCCGCACGGGGGTGCGCCGTCCGCCCGGGTGCCACCGTCACGGTGTGGCCGCTCAGGCTGGGTCAGCTCCCGGCGATCCGGTCGAGCACGTCGGCCAGGCCCTTCGGCTCGCTGAGCATCGGCCAGTGCCCGGTGGGCAGCGCGTGCAACTGGCCACCGGCCAGCCCCGCGAAGAACGGGTGCCCCTGCGCGATCATGCCCTCCACCACCTCCAGCGGGAAGGTGCTGGCCACCAGCGCGGTCGGCACCGCGCGCCCGCCGGTGCGGCGCACCGGGTCGGTGGCGGCGCGCAGCGGATGGGGGGTGGCGCGCCGCCGCAGCAGCGCGAGCGCGGCGGCGTCCAGGCCGGCCAGGTTCTCCGGGTCCTCGGCCGGGTCCCACGCGGGCGGGGGCAGCAGGTGGCCGTCGCCGATCCGGGCGCGCAGCCGCTCCTGCTCCTCCGGCGGGTTGGTGTCGAACTGCGACATGCCGTCCGGCATCGGCCCGCTCTCCACGTAGACCACCCGGGCGATCCGGTCCGGGACGCGCTCCGCCGCCTGGGTCACCGGCAGCCCGCCACCCGAATGGCCCACCAGCACCACGTCGTGCAGGTCCTCCACCTCGATCAGCCGGACGACGTCGGTGGTGTGCGTCTCCAGGCCCACCTCGGGGCCGGCCAGGTGGGCGCGCTCGGCCAACCCGGTCAGCGTCACCGGGTACACCTCGTGGCCCTGCTCGCGCAGCGCCGCGGTCACCTCCCGCCACGCCCAACCACCCAGCCAGAAGCCCGGAACCAGTACGAACGTCGCCATCTGCCTTCTCCCTCTGTCGTCGCTCCGGGACACCGTACGATCAAATCCGGACGCTTTCCGCCCTAATTGAAGGAGTGGTCCGTGTCACATCCCGCCGCCAGGGTGCTCGGCATGCTCGAGCTGCTCCAGAGCCACCACCGGCTCACCGGGGCCGAGCTGGCCCGCCGGCTGTCGGTGGACGAGCGCACCGTGCGGCGCTACGCCGCGACGCTGGCCGAGCTGGGCATCCCGGTGGCCGCCGAGCGGGGTCGCCACGGCGGCTACCGGCTGCGCCCCGGCTACAAGCTGCCGCCGCTGATGCTCACCGACGACGAGGCGGTGGCCGTGCTGCTCGGGCTGGTCGCCGCCGAGCGGCTCGGGCTGGGCACCGAGGAACCGGCGACCGCCACCGCGCTGGCCAAGATCCGCCGGGTGCTCCCGTCCGCGCTGGGCGACCGGCTCGCCGCCGTGCAGGAGCACCTCGGCTTCACGCTGCGGCACCCCACGGCGGAGGCCCGCCCGGCGACCGGGACGTTGCTCACCCTCGGCGCGGCCGCCCGGCACCGGCGCCGGGTGCGGCTGGACTACCGATCCTGGTCCGGCGCAGCCTCCCGGCGGCAGCTCGACCCGTACGGCCTGGTCTTCCACGCCGGCCGGTGGTACGTGACGGGGCACGACCACCTGCGCGGGGAGGTGCGCACGTTCCGCCTGGACCGCATCGGCGAGGTGGAGACGGGGACCGAGACCTTCGTCGTGCCCGACGGCTTCGACCCGGTGGCCCAGGTGACCCGCTCGCTGGCCGGCGTTCCCTACGCCCACGACGTCGAGGTGCTGCTCGAGACCGACCTGGCGACGGCCCGACGACGGGTCCCGCCGAGCGTGGCCGAGCTGACGGAAAGCACCGACGGGGTGCTGTTGCGCGCCCGCGCGGAGAACCTCGACGGGATGGCCCAACTGCTCGCAGGGCTGGGCTGGCCGTTCACCGTGCTGAGCCCGGACGCCCTGCGTACCGCGGTGACCGAGCACGCCCGCCGGCTCGCCGGTTGGGCCGGACGGACGCCGGGTTGACCCGGCCGCCGGCGGCACGGTCGCCTCGGCGCCGGCGGTTTCGGCGGGCCGGGTGGCCACCACGTGGACAGTCCCGGTCCGCGACCGGACGGCTGGACTAGGCTGCCGGCGATGGACGAAATGACCCGGATCCCCGTCGGCGGCGAGCGCCCGTACGACGTGCTGGTGGGACGCGACCTGCTCGACGCGCTGCCCGGCCTGCTGCCGGGCGCGACCCGGGTGGCGGTGCTGCACGCGCCCCCGCTCAAGGAGTTGGCCGACGCGATCGGCGACCGGCTGCGCGCGGCCGGCGTCGCGCCGCTGCCGATCGAGGTGCCGGACGCCGAGGCGGGCAAGCACATCCACGTCGCCGCGGCCTGCTGGGACAAGCTGGGCGAGGCCGGGTTCACCCGCACCGACGCGGTGGTCGGGGTGGGCGGCGGCGCCGTCACCGACCTGGCCGGCTTCGTGGCGGCGTCCTGGCTGCGCGGCGTGCGCTGGGTGCCGGTGGCGACCTCACTGCTGGGCATGGTCGACGCCGCGGTGGGCGGCAAGACCGGGATCAACACCTCGGCCGGGAAGAACCTGGTCGGCGCGTTCCACCCGCCGGTCGGGGTCCTCGCCGACCTGGCGACCCTGGACAGCCTGCCCCCGGCCGACCTCGCCGCCGGCCTCGCCGAGGTGGTCAAGTGCGGGTTCATCGCCGACCCGGTGATCCTCGACCTGGTGGAACGGGACCCGGCGGCGGCCACCGACCCGACCGGCCCCGTGACGCGGGAGCTGATCGAGCGGGCGATCCGGGTCAAGGCCGACGTGGTCTCCGGCGACCTGCGCGAGTCGGGGGTGCGGGAGGTACTCAACTACGGTCACACCCTCGCCCACGCCATCGAGAAGGAGGAGGGCTACCGCTGGCGGCACGGGCACGCGGTGGCCGTCGGCATGGTCTACGCCGGTGAGCTGGCGCGGCTCGCCGGCCGCCTGGACGCCGCCACGGCGGAGCGGCACCGCACGGCGATGGCGGCGTTGGGCCTGCCCACCAGCTACCCGGCCGACGCCTGGCCCCGGCTGCTGGGCACGATGCGGGTGGACAAGAAGGCCCGGGGCAGCCAACTGCGCTTCGTGGTGCTGGACGGGCTGGCCCGCCCCGCCATCCTGGAGGGCCCGGCGGACGACCTGCTGGAGGCGGCCTACCGCGAGGTCGCGGCGTGAGGGTCTACGTGCTCAACGGTCCCAACCTCGGCCGGCTCGGCACCCGCCAGCCGGACGTCTACGGCGCGACCAGCTACGCAGACCTCGTAGCGCTCTGTGAGGCGACCGGGCGCGAGCTCGGCCTGGACGTGACCGTCCGGCAGACCGATGCCGAGCACGAGCTGCTGGGCTGGCTGCACGCCGCCGCCGACGAGGGCGCCGCGGTGGTGCTCAACCCGGCGGCCTGGTCGCACTACTCGTACGCGGTCCGGGACGCCTGCGCGATGCTGCGCGGGCCGCTGGTCGAGGTGCACATCTCCAACATCCACGCCCGGGAGGAGTTCCGGCACCGTTCCGTGGTCTCGGCGGTCGCGACCGGGGTGATCTGCGGGCTCGGCGTCGACGGCTACCGCCTGGCCCTGCACCACCTCGCCCACCGAAACCGCTGACGGCGCGACCGCCGAACAGGCGAGAGATCCGCCGGCCGGAGCCGGACTCCCGGGTTCACCGGAGCCGGGCTCCCGGGTTTACTCGTCGCGCTGAGTGACGCTAGACACTCGTCACCCCGCGTCACTGCTTTCTTCGCGTCCGTGGGGCGCCTCGCGGACGCTTTGCTCTGCACCCACATGCGCACCGGCGGCCTGAGCTGGGAGTCTTCGGCCAGCCGTAAGAGGCCGCTGTGCGACGAGTGTCACACAGGGTGAGCGGTGCGTCCGTGGGTGCAGAGCAAAGGGCGCGCGAGGTGGGTGTCCGAGGGGCGAGCGCCATGTGCGGAGGGTCACGGGTGTGGAGCGGTGGAGACGGTCGGTGGTGCGGGCGGGGCAGGGGCAGACGCGGCGGGCGCCGGTAAACGGCGGGCAGCGGCGCGTAGACGGCGCGTAGACGGCGGGCAGCGGCGGGCAGCGGCGCGCGGCGCAACTAGTAGACTTGCCAGGTCTGTCCGCCAATTGATGATCAAGGCAGGAAATGGCCACCACCAACGACCTGAAGAACGGCCTGGTACTCAACCTCGACGGAGAGCTCTGGGCCGTCGTCGAGTTCCAGCACGTCAAGCCCGGTAAGGGTGGTGCGTTCGTGCGTACCACGCTGAAGAACGTGCTGTCCGGCAAGGTGGTCGACAAGACCTTCAACGCGGGCACCAAGGTCGAGACCGCGACCGTGGACAAGCGCACGATGCAGTATCTGTACGCCGACGGCGAGGACTACGTCTTCATGGATCTGGAGACGTTCGACCAGATCACCGTCCCCGGCGGCACCGTCGGCGAGGCGGCGAACTACCTGCTGCCCGAGGCCGAGGCGACCGTCGCCACCCACGAGAGCGTCCCGCTCTACATCGAGCTGCCGACCAGCGTCGTGCTGGAGGTCACCTACACCGAGCCGGGTCTGCAGGGCGACCGGTCGACCGGCGGCAACAAGCCGGCCACCGTCGAGACCGGCGCGACCGTGCAGGTCCCGCTCTTCATCACCACCGGCGAGAAGATCAAGGTCGACACCCGCGACGGCCGTTACCTCGGCCGCGCCTGATGGCCGAGGGTCCCAAGCAGCAGATGCCGGCGCGCCGCAAGGCGCGCAAGCGGGCGCTGGACGTGCTCTTCGAGGCCGACCTGCGGGACCGCCCGCCGGTCGAGGTGCTCGCCGGCTACATCGAGCGGATCGAGAAGCCCCGGCCCGAGCACCTGGGATACGCGGTGAGCCTGGTCGAGGGGGTGGCCGCGCACCTCGACCGGATCGACGAGGTGATCGCCAGCTACGCCGAGGGCTGGACGCTCGACCGGATGCCCGTGGTCGACCGCAACCTGGCCCGCATCGCGGTCTACGAGCTGCTCTACGTCGACGAGATCGACGACGCGGTGGCGATCAGCGAGGCCGTCGAGCTGGCCCGGCAGATGTCGACCGACGACTCCCCGCGCTTCCTCAACGGGATCCTCGGCCGGATCGCCGAGTACGCCACCCGTTGAGGCGGCCCGCAGCATTCCCGGCATTCGCGGCGCCCCCGCCGCCGGCGGCCGTGTGACACGTACGACAGAAGGGCCCGTGCCGTCCGGCACGGGCCCTTCTCGTGGTCGGGCTCAGGAGGCGAAGAACGCCCGCGGGTCGGCGACCAGCACACCGTGCTCGGTGAGCCGCTCGATCAGGCCGGACGGCGAGGCGTCGTAGACGATCGCGAGCGCGCGCAGGTCGTCGGCGCGGATCGAGAGCACGCGCCCGTTGTAGTCACCGCGCTGCTGCTGGATGGCGCGCGCGTAGCGGGCGACGTAGGCCAGCTCCTCGGAGGCCTCGTCGTACAGCCGCTCCAGGTCCAGGACGATCTTGCTGGTGGGCTCGTGGCGCACCCCGCTGCCGTCGGGCAGCAGCTCCGAGACGGGAACGCGGTAGAAGTCGGCCAGCTCGGCCAGGCGCGACACCGTGACGGCGCGGTCGCCGCGCTCGTACGAACCGACCACCACCGCCTTCCACCGCCCGTTCGACTTCTCCTCCACGCCCTGCAGGGACAGGCCCTGCTGCTGGCGGATGGAGCGCAGGCGGGCGCCCAGAGACTTGGCGTATTCAGAGGGCATTCGGACACTCCCAGTGCTGCTCGGGGTTCTCCCAGCGGTTCGCTACGGAGCGTGACGGTACGGGGGTTGCGACACGTGGTCAAGTGGTCGTGACCCTACCGTTGGGGACCGTCGGGAGAGTTGTCCCGTTTCGTCGGCTGATTAGAGGGTCAGTGGCCGGCGGCGGTTGGCGCGGTGACCACTGGTAACGTGGCGTGAAGCCCCGGTCCGGGCCGCTCGCGGTTCGGTGCCGGCATCCGACGTCCTTTAACGACCCGTCCCGTGAGGCGGGGAAGGAGGTCCGCCGTGGCCTACCCACCGGCTGCCCAGTCGTCGCCGCCGCGACAACCCTCGGTGAAGGTGATCCTCGCCAGCGCCGACGTCCAGCGCGTGGTCGACCGCATCGCCCACCAGATCCTGGAGAAGACCCAGGGCGCCGAGAACACCGTCCTGCTCGGCATCCCCACCCGGGGTGCCCCGCTCGCGAGGCGGCTCGCCGCCCGGATCAGCACCTTCGAGGACGTGACCATCCCGGTCGGCGTGCTCGACATCACCCTCTACCGCGACGACCTGCGCCGGCACGCCACCCGCGCGGTCGGGCCGACCCAGGTGCCGCCCGGCGGCATCGACGGCAAGCGGGTCATCCTCGTCGACGACGTGCTCTTCTCCGGCCGTACGGTGCGGGCGGCGCTCGACGCGCTCAACGACGTGGGGCGCCCGGCGTCCGTCCAGCTCGCCGTCCTGGTCGACCGCGGGCACCGCGAGCTGCCGATCCGCGCCGACTACGTCGGCAAGAACATCCCGACCTCCCTCGCGGAGAGCGTGAAGGTCACCCTCGCGGAGACCGACGGCGCCGACGAGGTCAAGCTGTACGGGGGGACCCCCTCATGATCAGGCACCTGCTCTCCGGCGCCGACCTCGACGCCGCCACGGCCACCCAGATCCTGGACACCGCCGCCGAGATGGCCACCGTCGCCGGCCGGGAGGTCAAGAAGCTGCCCGCCCTGCGGGGTCGCACCGTGGTGAACCTCTTCTACGAGGACTCCACCCGGACCCGGATCTCGTTCGAGGCGGCGGCGAAGCGGCTCAGCGCCGACGTGATCAACTTCTCGGCCAAGGGCTCCAGCGTGGCCAAGGGCGAGAGCCTGAAGGACACCGCGCTGACCCTCCAGGCGATGGGCGCCGACGCGGTGGTCGTCCGGCACCCCGCCTCCGGCGCCCCGCACCGGCTCGCCGACTGGGTCGACGGCTCGGTGGTCAACGCCGGCGACGGCACCCACGAGCACCCCACCCAGGCGCTGCTCGACGCGTACACGATGCGCTCCCGGCTCGGGCGGCTGGCCGGCCTGTCGGTCGCGGTGGTCGGGGACGTGCTGCACAGCCGGGTGGCCCGCTCCAACGTGCTGCTGCTGTCCACCCTCGGCGCCAAGGTGACCCTGGTCGGGCCGCCGACGCTGATCCCCGTCCACATCGCGCAGGCGCTCGCGCCCGGCACCGACGTCTCCTACGACCTCGACGCGGTGCTGCCGCAGTCGGACGTGGTGATGATGCTGCGGGTGCAGCGGGAGCGGATGAACGACTCCTACTTCCCGTCCGCCCGCGAGTACGCCCGCCGCTACGGCCTGGACGGCCCGCGGATGCGCCGGCTGCCCGAGCACGCGATCGTCATGCACCCCGGCCCGATGAACCGGGGCATGGAGATCACGCCCGAGGTCGCCGACTCGCCCCGCTCCACCATCGTTGAACAGGTCGCCAACGGCGTCTCCGTCCGGATGGCCGTCCTCTACCTGCTGCTCGGGGGGAACAACCGGTGAGCTCGTACCTCATCTCCAACGTGAGCGTCGTCGGCGCCGCGCCGACCGACCTGCTGATCCGCGACGGCGTCGTCGCGGCCGTCGGCGCCGGGCTGGACGCGCCGGACGCCACCGTCGTCGACGGCACCGGGCTGGTCGCCCTGCCCGGCCTGGTCGACCTGCACACCCACCTGCGCGAGCCCGGCCGGGAGGACGCCGAGACCGTCGAGTCCGGGTCCCGGGCGGCGGCGCTCGGCGGCTACACCGCGGTCTGCGCGATGGCCAACACCTCGCCCGTCGCCGACACCGCGGGCGTGGTCGAGCAGGTCTGGCGGCTCGGCCGGGAGGCCGGGCTGGTCGACGTGCAGCCCATCGGCGCGGTCACCGTCGGTCTGGCCGGCGAGCAGCTCGCCGAGCTGGGCGCGATGGCCGACTCGGCGGCCCGGGTGCGGATCTTCTCCGACGACGGGCACTGCGTCGCCGACCCGAAGCTGATGCGCCGCGCCCTGGAGTACGTCAAGGCGTTCGACGGGATCATCGCCCAGCACGCCGAGGAGCCCCGGCTCACCGAGGGCGCGCAGATGCACGAGGGCGAGGTGTCGACGCGGCTCGGCCTGACCGGCTGGCCGGCGGTCGCCGAGGAGGCGATCATCGCCCGGGACGTGCTGCTCGCCGAGCACGTCGGCAGCCGACTGCACGTCTGCCACGTCTCCACCGCCGGCAGCGTCGAGGTGCTGCGCCAGGCCAAGGCCCGGGGCATCCGGGTCACCGCCGAGGTGACCCCGCACCACCTGCTGCTCACCGACGAGCGGGCGGAGACCTACGACCCGGTCTACAAGGTCAACCCGCCGCTGCGCACCGCGACCGACATCGCCGCGCTGCGGGCCGCCCTGGTCGAGGGCGTGATCGACATCGTCGCCACCGACCACGCCCCGCACGCCGTGGAGGACAAGGAGTGCGAGTGGGCGTACGCCCGGCCGGGCATGCTCGGCCTGGAGACGGCGCTGTCCATCGCCCTCGACGTGCTCGGCCCCGAGTGGGACCTGATCGCCGAGCGGATGTCGCGCACCCCGGCCCGGATCGCCGGCCTGGAGGGGCACGGCCTCGACCCGGCGCCCGGCGTGCCCGCCAACCTGACCCTGGTCGACCCGGCCGCCCGCCGCACCATCGAGCCGGCGGAGCTGGCCAGTCGCAGCCGCAACACCCCGTACGCCCGCATGACGCTGCCGGGTCGCATCGTGGCGACCTTCCTGCGCGGCGAGCCGACGGTCCTGGACGGAAAGGCTGTCAAGTGAGCACCAAGCGCAGGCCCGCGATCCTCGTGTTGGAGGACGGGCGCACGTTCCACGGCGAGGCGTACGGCAGCGTCGGGGAGACCTTCGGCGAGGCGGTCTTCAACACCGGCATGACCGGCTACCAGGAGACCCTGACCGACCCCTCCTACCACCGGCAGGTGGTCGTGCAGACCGCCCCGCACATCGGCAACACCGGCGTCAACGGCGAGGACGACGAGTCCGGCCGGATCTGGGTCGCCGGCTACGTGGTCCGCGACCCGGCCCGGATCGGCTCGAACTGGCGGGCCACCGGCGGGCTGGAGGACCGGCTGGCCGCCGAGGGCGTGGTCGGCATCAGCGGCGTGGACACCCGGGCGCTGACCCGGCACCTGCGCGAGCGCGGCGCGATGCGGGTCGGCATCTCCAGCGTCGAGACCGACCCGCGGGCCCTGCTGGCCCGGGTGCGGCAGGCCCCGGAGATGGTCGGCGCGGACCTCTCCGCCGAGGTGACCACCGCGAAGCCGTACGTGGTGGCGGCCGAGGGCGAGCACCGGTTCACGGTGGCCGCGCTGGACCTGGGCATCAAGCGCAACGTGCCGCGCCGGCTGGCCGCGCGCGGCGTCACCACCCACGTGCTGCCCGCCACGTCCACCATCGACGACCTGCTCGCCACCGGCGCGGACGCCGTCTTCTTCTCGCCCGGCCCCGGCGACCCGGCCACCGCGGACGCGCCGGTGGCGCTGGCCCGCGAGGTGCTGCGCCGGAAGGTGCCGCTGTTCGGCATCTGCTTCGGCAGCCAGATCCTCGGCCGGGCGCTCGGCTTCGGCACGTACAAGCTGGGCTACGGCCACCGGGGGATCAACCAGCCGGTGCTCGACCGGGTCACCGGCAAGGTCGAGGTGACCAGCCACAACCACGGCTTCGCGGTCGAGGTCCCGGGCGCGCGGCAGGGCGCGGTCGTACCCGATCAGGTGATCGAGACCGAGTTCGGTGGCGTCCAGGTCAGTCACGTCTGCCTCAATGACAACGTCGTCGAGGGGCTGCGGGCCAAGGACGTGCCCGCCTTCACCGTCCAGTACCACCCGGAGGCGGCAGCCGGTCCGCACGACGCGGACTACCTCTTCGACCGCTTCGCCGAGCTGATCGAGGGCCGGACCCAGAACGAGGGGCGCACACATGCCTAAGCGGACCGATCTCAAGCACATCCTGGTGATCGGCTCCGGGCCGATCGTGATCGGGCAGGCCTGCGAGTTCGACTACTCCGGCACCCAGGCCTGCCGGGTGCTGCGCAGCGAGGGAATCCGGGTCAGCCTGGTCAACTCGAACCCGGCGACGATCATGACGGACCCGGAGTTCGCCGACGCCACCTACGTCGAGCCGATCACCCCGGAGTTCGTCGAGCTGGTCATCGCCAAGGAACGCCCGGACGCGATCCTGCCCACCCTGGGCGGGCAGACCGCGCTGAACACCGCGGTCGCCCTGCACGAGGCGGGCGTGCTGGAGAAGTACGGCGTCGAGCTGATCGGCGCCAACATCGAGGCGATCAACCGGGGCGAGGACCGCCAGCTGTTCAAGGACATCGTCGCCAAGGCCGGCGTACGCCTGGGCCTGGACGACCCGTCCGGCCTGGTGCCCCGGTCCCGGGTCTGCCACTCGATGGCCGAGGTCGAGGCCACGGTCGCCGAGCTGGGCCTGCCGGTGGTGATCCGGCCGTCGTTCACGATGGGCGGCCTCGGCTCCGGCATGGCGCACACCCCGGAGGAGTTGGCCCGCATCGCGGGTGACGGGCTCACCGCGAGCCCGGTGCACGAGGTGCTCATCGAGGAGAGCGTGCTCGGCTGGAAGGAGTACGAGCTCGAACTCATGCGCGACCGGCACGACAACGTGGTGGTCGTCTGCTCGATCGAGAACGTCGACCCGATGGGCGTGCACACCGGCGACAGCGTCACCGTGGCCCCGGCCATGACGCTCACCGACCGGGAGTACCAGCGCCTGCGCGACCTGGGCATCGCGGTGCTGCGCGAGGTCGGCGTGGACACCGGCGGGTGCAACATCCAGTTCGCGGTGAACCCGGCCGACGGCCGGATCGTGGTGATCGAGATGAACCCGCGGGTGTCCCGGTCGTCGGCGCTGGCGTCCAAGGCGACCGGCTTCCCGATCGCCAAGATCGCCGCGAAGCTGGCCATCGGCTACACCCTGGACGAGATCCCCAACGACATCACGCTGAAGACCCCGGCGGCGTTCGAGCCGACCCTGGACTACGTGGTGGTGAAGATCCCGCGGTTCGCGTTCGAGAAGTTCCCCGGCGCGGACCCGGAGCTGACGACCACGATGAAGTCCGTCGGCGAGGCGATGAGCCTGGGCCGCAACTTCAGCGAGGCGCTGAACAAGGCGATGCGCTCGCTGGAGACGAAGGCGGGCGGCTTCTGGACGCTGCCCGACCCGGCCGGCGCGACGAAGGAGAACACCCTCGCCGCGCTGCGGATGCCGCACGACGGCCGGCTCTACACGGTGGAGCGGGCGCTGCGGCTGGGCGCCTCGATCGCCGAGGTGGCCGCCGCGTCCGGCGGGATCGACCCGTGGTTCCTGGACCAGATCGCCGCCCTGGTCGAGCTGCGCGCGGAGATCGTCGCCGCGCCGGTGCTCGACGCCGACCTGTTGCGCCTGGCCAAGCGGGCCGGCCTGTCGGACCGGCAGCTGGCCGCGCTGCGCCCGGAGCTGGCCGCCGAGGACGGCGTACGCACGCTGCGGCACCGCCTGGGCGTCCGCCCGGTCTACAAGACCGTGGACACCTGCGCCGCCGAGTTCGAGGCGACCACGCCCTACCACTACTCCTCCTACGACTCCGAGACGGAGGTCGTCGGCTCGGACCGGCCGAAGGTGCTGATCCTCGGCTCCGGGCCGAACCGGATCGGGCAGGGCATCGAGTTCGACTACTCCTGCGTGCACGCGGTTCAGGCGCTGCGCAGCGCGCCGGTCGGCACCGCCGCTGCGTCCGCCGCGGGCGCCGCTGGGTCCGCTTCCGGCGCCGCGGGCGCCGCTGGGTCCGCTTCCAGCGCCGGGTTCGAGACCGTGATGGTCAACTGCAACCCGGAGACGGTCTCCACCGACTACGACACGGCCGACCGGCTCTACTTCGAGCCGCTCACCTTCGAGGACGTGCTCGAGGTCTGGCACGCGGAGGACTCCTCCGGCAGGGCGGCCGGCGGGCCGGGCGTGGTCGGGGTGATCGTGCAGCTCGGCGGGCAGACCCCGCTGGGCCTGGCGCAGCGGCTCAAGGACGCGGGCGTGCCGGTCGTCGGCACCTCCCCGGAGTCGATCCACCTGGCCGAGGAGCGGGGCGCGTTCGGGGCGGTGCTGGCCCGGGCCGGGCTGCGCGCCCCGGCGCACGGCATGGCCACCTCGTACGACGAGGCGAAGGCGATCGCCGACGAGATCGGCTACCCGGTGCTGGTGCGGCCGTCGTACGTGCTGGGCGGGCGCGGCATGGAGATCGTCTACGACGACGCGACGCTGCGCGACTACATCGGGCGGGCCACCGACATCTCCCCGGACCACCCGGTGCTCGTGGACCGGTTCCTCGACGACGCCATCGAGATCGACGTGGACGCGCTCTGCGACGCCGACGGCGAGGTCTACCTCGGCGGGGTGATGGAGCACATCGAGGAGGCCGGCATCCACTCCGGCGACTCGTCCTGCTCGCTGCCGCCGATCACCCTGGCCGGCTCGCACGTCGCGCAGGTCCGCCGCTACACGGAGGCGATCGCCCGGGGCATCGGCGTGCGCGGCCTGCTCAACGTGCAGTACGCGCTGAAGGACGACGTGCTCTACGTGCTGGAGGCGAACCCCCGCGCGTCCCGGACGGTCCCGTTCGTCTCCAAGGCCACGGCGGTGCCGCTGGCGAAGGCGGCGGCCCGGATCGCGCTCGGCGCCACCATCGCCGAGCTGCGGGCCGAGGGGCTGCTCCCGGCCACCGGGGACGGCGGCTCGCTGCCGGCCGGCGCCCCGATCGCGGTCAAGGAGGCGGTGCTGCCGTTCAAGCGGTTCCGCACCCCGACGGGCAAGGGCATGGATTCGCTGCTCGGGCCGGAGATGAAGTCGACCGGCGAGGTGATGGGCATCGACACGGCCTTCGGGAACGCCTTCGCCAAGTCGCAGTCGGCCGCGTACGGCTCGCTGCCGACCGCCGGGAAGATCTTCGTCTCGGTCGCCAACCGGGACAAGCGCGGCATGATCTTCCCGGTGAAGCGCCTGGCCGACCTGGGCTTCGAGATCGTCGCCACCACCGGCACCGCCGAGGTGCTGCGCCGGCACGGCATCGCCTGCGAGCAGATCCGCAAGCACTACGAGTCCGGCGCGGGCGAGGACGCGGTGTCGCTGATCCTCGGCGGCGACGTCGCCCTGGTCATCAACACCCCGCAGGGCTCGGGTGCCAGCGCCCGCTCGGACGGCTACGAGATCCGCAGCGCCGCCGTCACGGCGGACATCCCGTGCATCACCACCGTGCCGGGCGCGGCGGCGGCCGTGATGGGCATCGAGGCGCGTATCCGGGGCGACATGCAGGTCCGCCCCCTCCAGGAGCTGCACGCCGCCCTGCGGGCCGCCGAGTGACCCGCCCCCAGCCGGTTGATCATGAGGTTGTTGTCGTGACACGCCGGTGCGACGGGCAACAACCTCATGATCAACGGGGGCCGGGAGGTCGGGCGTGATCTTCGAGCGGGTGGTGCGGCCGGGGCTGTTCCGGATCGGGGCGGGGGACGCGGAGGTGGCGCACGAGTGGACGCTGCGTCGGCTGGCGGGACTGTCCCGCCGGCCGGCGGCGCTGGCCGCCCTGCGCGCCCGGTACGCCGTCCGGGCGCCGCGCACGGTGTTCGGCGTCGAGTTCCCCAATCCGGTGGGGCTCGCCGCCGGCATGGACAAGGACGGCGCGGCGCTGCCGGCCTGGCCGGCGCTCGGCTTCGGCTTCGTCGAGGTCGGCACGGTCACCGCGCACCCGCAGCCGGGCAACCCCCGGCCCCGGCTGTTCCGGCTGCCCGACAGCGAGGCCGTGGTCAACCGGATGGGCTTCAACAACGCCGGTGCCGAGGCCCTCGCGGCCCGGCTGGCGGCGCTGCCCCGCCCGCTCCGGGTGCCGCTGGGCATCTCGCTCGGCAAGTCCAAGGTGACCCCGCTGGACGGGGCCGTGGAGGACTACCTCGCCTCGTACCGGGCGCTGCGCGGGCACGGCGACTACTTCGCGGTCAACGTCTCCTCGCCGAACACCCCGGGCCTGCGCGCGTTGCAGGACCGGGCGCACCTGGACGCCCTGCTCGCCGCGCTGGTGGGGGAGAAGCCGGTGCTGGTGAAGATCGCCCCCGACCTCACCGAGCCGGCGATCGCCGAACTGTTGGAGGTCTGCCTGGCCCGGGGCGCGGCGGGAGTGATCGCCACCAACACGACACTGGCGCGCGACGGCCTCGCCCCGGCCGACCGGGAGCGCGGCGCGCAGGCAGGCGGCCTGTCTGGCCGGCCGCTGGCCGACCGGGCCCGCGAGGTGGTGTCGTTCGTGCACCGGGAGACCGGCGGGCGGCTGCCGGTCGTCGGCGTCGGCGGCATCCTCGACCCCGACGACGCCGCCCGGATGTTCGACGCGGGCGCCGCCCTGGTCCAGCTCTACACGGGCTTCATCTACCGCGGCCCGGCCCTGCCCCGGGCGGTCGCCCGTGCCACGGCCGCCGCCCCGGTACCGGCCCGGTAACCGCAGTACCCGTGATCTTGCACTTTCCGCCCCGGCCAATGCCTCATGCCGGACGAAACGGGGGCCACGAGTGCAAGATCGCGGGGGCGATGACGGCGGGGGCGATGACGAAGGAGCGCGCGTGACACCCGAGGAGATCCTGGCGGCCGACCGCCGGCACGTCTGGCACCCGTACGCGGCCCTGCCGCCGGCCAGCCCGCCCTACGTGGTGGAGGGCGCACAGGGCGTACGTCTGCGGCTGGCCGACGGCCGGGAGCTGGTCGACGGGATGTCGTCGTGGTGGGCGGCGATCCACGGCTACCGGCACCCCGCGCTCGACGCGGCGGTCACCGACCAGCTCGGGCGGATGAGCCACGTGATGTTCGGGGGGCTCACCCACGAGCCCGCGGTCCGCCTGGCGGCCACCCTCGTCGAGCTGGCCCCGGACGGGCTGGAGCACGTCTTCCTGGCCGACTCCGGCTCGGTCGCCGTCGAGGTCGCCGTCAAGATGTGCCTGCAGTACCAACGCGCCACCGGCCGGCCGGAACGCCGCCGGCTGGGCACCTGGCGGGGCGGCTACCACGGCGACACGTTCCACCCGATGAGCGTCTGCGACCCCGAGGGCGGGATGCACCACCTCTGGGGTGACGTGCTGCCCCGGCAGGTCTTCGCCCCCGTCCCGCCGGGCGGCTTCGACACCCCGCCCGACGCCGCCTACGAGGCGGCCCTGGTCGAGGCGGTCGAGCGGCACGCCCACGAACTGGCGGCGGTCATCGTGGAGCCGGTCGTCCAGGGCGCCGGGGGCATGCGCTTCCACCACCCGCACTACCTGCGGGTGCTGCGCGAGGTCACCCGGGCGCACGGGGTGCTGCTGGTCTTCGACGAGATCGCCACCGGCTTCGGCCGGACGGGCGCGATGTTCGCCGCCGAGCACGCCGGGGTGGTGCCCGACGTGATGTGCGTGGGCAAGGCGCTCACCGGCGGGTACCTGACGTTGGCCGCGGCGCTCTGCACGGCGGAGCTCGCCCGGGGCATCTCCGCCGGCGGGGTGCTGGCGCACGGCCCGACGTTCATGGGCAACCCGCTGGCCTGTGCGGTCGCCAACGCGTCCCTGGGCCTGCTGCGGGCCGGGGACTGGGCGGGACAGGTGTCGAGGGTGCAGGCGGGCCTGCGGGCCGGCCTGGAGCCGTTGCGGGGCGCGCCGGGGGTGCGCGACGTGCGGGTGCTCGGCGCGATCGGCGTGGTGCAGCTCGACCACGAGGTGGACCTCGCCGCCGCCACCGCCGCCGCGGTCGCCGAGGGCGTCTGGCTGCGGCCGTTCCGCGACCTGGTCTACACCATGCCGCCGTACGTCACCGGCGACGCCGACCTGGCCCGGATCGCCGCCGGGGTCGCCGCGGCCGTGCGGGCCGGCTGAGCCGCCGGTCACGGTCCGGCGGGAGTACGCGGGCGGCGCGCGCCGCCCGCCGACGAGCGTGCCCCGGGCGGCGGACGCCCGGGCGAGGAGAGGGAGAGAACCGGATGGAGAGCTTCGGCGCCCGCCTGCACCGGGCCGTCACCGAGCGTGGGCCGCTCTGCGTCGGCATCGACCCGCACCCGGGGCTGCTGGCCCGCTGGGGGCTCGACGACGACGTCCGGGGGCTTGACCGGTTCGCCCGGACGGTCGCGGAAGCCCTCGGTGACCGGGTCGCGGTGGTCAAGCCCCAGTCGGCGTTTTTCGAACGGTTCGGCTCGCGCGGAGTGGCGATCCTAGAGTCAACTATCCGACAGTTACGTGAGGCTGGCTCGCTCGTTCTCCTCGACGTCAAGCGCGGCGACATCGGCTCGACCGTCGCCGCCTACGCCTCGGCGTACCTTGACCCATCCAGTCCGGTCCATGTCGACGCGGTGACGGCGAGCCCGTACCTCGGAGTCGGCTCGCTCGCCCCGATGTTCGAGCTGGCCGCCGAGCACGGCGGCGGGGTCTTCGTGCTGGCGCTCACCAGCAACCCCGAGGGCGCCGCCGTGCAGCGCGCCCGCACCGCCGACGGGCGGACCGTGGCGCAGACCGTCATCGACGAGATCTCCCAGCTCAACGCGGGTGCGGAGCCGCTCGGCAGCTTCGGCCTGGTGGTCGGCGCGACCATCGGCGACACCGGCCACGACCTGTCCCGGGTCAACGGCCCGCTGCTCGCCCCGGGCCTCGGGGCGCAGGGCGCCACCGCGGCGGATCTGCGCGTCGTCTTCGGCTCCAGCCTGCCCGCCGTGCTGCCCTCGTACTCCCGCGAGGTGCTGAACGCGGGCCCGGACGCGGTCGCGCTGCGGGCCGCCGCGGACCGGGCCCTGGCCGACTGCCGGGCTGCCCTGACTGCCGGCTGACTGACTGACGGCTCGGTCACTTTGCGATGATCATCGCGCGTCCACGTTGCCGAAAGCGTCGTTGGCCGCTAGTTTTCCCGGCGCTGGGAACCACGGACCCCTTGGTTCACAGCGACACCACGTTTCACAGATGCGGCGTGGCGTCCCGCCCGTCGCGATAGGGACCTGAGGAGAACTGGTGCCGCTCCCGTCACTGACCCCGGAACAGCGCGCTGCCGCGCTGGAGAAGGCCGCGGAGATCCGCAAGGCCCGTGCTGAGCTGAAGGAGCAGCTCAAGCAGGGCAAGACCACCCTCGGAGCCGTCCTCGAGCGCGCCGAGTCCGACGACGTCGTCGGCAAGCCCAAGGTCTCCGCCGTGCTGCAGGCGATGCCGGGTATCGGCAAGATCCGGGCCACCCAGATCATGGAGAAGCTCAAGATCGCCGACAGCCGTCGCCTGCGTGGCCTCGGCGAGCAGCAGCGCAAGGCACTGCTTGGGGAGTTCGCCGCCAACTGAGGCTGGCAGCGTGTAGAAACAAGCAGTGAGCACGGATGACGAGGCGCGCCCGGCGGCTCGGCTCACTGTCCTGGCCGGACCCGAGGGTTCGGGCACGGAGAGTGTCGTCGAGTGCGTCCGGGCGCGTTCTCCGTCCGTGTGGGTCCCGGTGCCGGCCACCACGCGCCCCCGTCGTGAGGGCGAGCTGGACGGGGTGGACCGCCTCTTCCTGACCCCGCCGGAGTTCGACCGCATGGTCGCGGCGGGGGAGCTGCTGGAGTGGAGCCGGGCCGGGCCCCACCGGCGCGGCACGCCGGGCGGGCCGGTGCGGGCCCGGCTGGTCGCCGGGCAGCCGGTGCTGCTCGGCCTCGACCTCGCCGGCGCGCTGCTGGTCCGGGCGGCGCTGCCCGACGCCCGGCTGGTGCTGCTGCACCCGCCCGGCATCCTCCCCCCGGCGGACACCCTGGCGGCGTTCGACCACACCGTCGCGCACGACCTCACCGATCGGGTCGTCGAGGAGCTGGTAGGCTTGTCCGGTTCTTCCTTTCTGGCTCCGGCGCGACCGCATCTGCGCGGTTGACCGCCAGCACCGCTGTCCGCGGTGCGATAGACGCAGAGGTTAATTCGTGGGATCCATCGCAAACCCCGAAGGCATCACCAACCCGCCGATCGACGAGCTCCTCGAGAAGACGACGTCGAAGTACGCGCTGGTCATCTTCGCCGCCAAGCGCGCGCGCCAGGTCAACGCCTACTACAGCCAGCTCGGTGAGGGCCTGCTGGAGTACGTCGGCCCGCTGGTCGAGACCACCCCGCAGGAGAAGCCGCTCTCCATCGCCATGCGCGAGATCAACGCGGGCCTGCTCACCGCCGAGCCGACCGACCAGCCGTAACCCGCCCCGCCCCGATGTCCCCCCGGATCGTCCTCGGGGTCGGCGGCGGCATCGCCGCCTACAAGGCGTGCGAGCTGCTGCGACTCTTCACCGAGTCGGGTCACCGGGTCCGGGTCGTGCCGACCGCGTCGGCGCTCCGCTTCGTCGGGGCGCCGACCTGGGCGGCGCTCTCCGGCCAGCCGGTCGCCGACGACGTCTGGTCCGACGTGCACGAGGTGCCGCACGTCCGGCTCGGCCAGCAGGCCGACCTCGTCGTGGTCGCGCCGGCCACCGCCGACCTGCTCGCCAAAGCCGCCCACGGTCTCGCCGACGACTTGCTGACCAACACGCTGCTCACCGCCCGCTGCCCGGTCGTGCTGGCCCCGGCCATGCACACCGAGATGTGGGAGCACCCCGCCACCGTCGCCAACGTCGCGACGCTGCGCTCCCGGGGCGTCCGGGTGGTCGAGCCCGCCGTCGGCCGGCTCACCGGGGCCGACACCGGCAAGGGTCGACTGCCCGACCCGGCGGAGATCTTCGCGGTCGCCCGCCGGGCCCTGGCCCGGGGCGTCGCCGCCCCCGCCGACCTGGCCGGGCGGCACGTCGTGGTGACCGCCGGCGGCACCCGCGAGCCCCTCGACCCGGTCCGTTTCCTGGGCAACCGCTCCTCCGGCAAGCAGGGCTACGCCTTCGCCCGCTGCGCCGTCGCCCGCGGCGCCCGGGTCACCCTGATCTCGGCCAACGTCTCGCTGCCCGACCCGGCGGGCGTCGACCTGGTCCGGGTCGGCACCACCGCCGAGCTGCGGGAGGCCACGCTCGCGGCGGCCGCCGGGGCCGACGCGGTGGTGATGGCGGCGGCTCCCGCCGATTTCCGCCCGGCGACCTACGCGCCTGGCAAAATCAAGAAGTCGGACGACGGCGACGCGCCCACCATCGCGCTCGTCACCAACCCGGACATCGCCGCCGAGCTGGGCCAGCGCCGTCGCCCGGAGCAGGTGCTGGTGGTGTTCGCCGCGGAGACCGGCGACGCCGAGGCCAACGGCCGGGCCAAGCTCGCCCGCAAGCGGGCGGACCTCATCGTGATCAACGAGGTCGGCACCGACAAGGTCTTCGGCGCCGACACCAACGCGGCGACCGTCATCGGCGCGGACGGGTCGGTCAGCCGGCTGCCCGAACAGTCCAAGGAGGACCTCGCCGACGCCGTCTGGGACCTCGTGACGGCCCGGTTGCCCGACCGTTCCTGACGGCTGGAACCGAGCATGACCGAAGGCCCCCGGCGCGCGCGCGGATGACTAGACTTCCGCGGAACGACTTATCCACAAGCTAGGAGTGCCGTGACACGCCGCCTCTTCACTTCCGAATCGGTCACGGAAGGCCACCCGGACAAGATCGCCGACCAGATCAGCGACGGCATTCTCGACGCACTGCTCGCCGAGGACCCGCGCAGCCGGGTCGCGGTCGAGACCTTGATCACCACCGGCCAGGTGCACATCGCCGGCGAGGTGACCACCAAGGCGTACGCCGACATCCCGACCATCGTCCGTCGGACCATCCTCGACATCGGCTACGACTCGTCGAAGAAGGGCTTCGACGGCGCTTCCTGTGGCGTCAACGTCTCCATCGGCGCCCAGTCGGCGGACATCGCCCAGGGCGTCGACAACGCCTTCGAGCTGCGTACCGGGGCCTCGGAGAGCGCGCTGGACGCCCAGGGCGCCGGCGACCAGGGCATGATGTTCGGGTTCGCCTGCTCGGAGACGCCCGAGCTGATGCCGCTGCCGATCGCGTTGGCGCACCGGCTGGCCCGCCGGCTGTCGCAGGTGCGCAAGGACGGCACCATCCCCTACCTGCGCCCGGACGGCAAGACCCAGGTCACCATCGAGTACGAGGGGCTGCGCCCGGTCCGGCTCAACACGGTGGTCGTCTCCAGCCAGCACGCCGCGGACATCTCGCTGGACTCGCTGCTCACCCCCGACGTGCGCGAGCACGTCATCGCCCCGGAGCTGGAGAGCCTCGGCCTGGACACCGAGGGCTACCGGCTGCTGGTCAACCCGACCGGCCGGTTCGAGATCGGCGGGCCGATGGGCGACGCCGGCCTGACCGGACGCAAGATCATCGTCGACACCTACGGCGGTTACGCCCGGCACGGCGGCGGCGCGTTCTCCGGCAAGGACCCGTCGAAGGTCGACCGCTCGGCGGCGTACGCGACCCGCTGGGTGGCCAAGAACGTGGTCGCCGCCGGCCTGGCCGAGCGGTGCGAGGTGCAGGTCGCCTACGCGATCGGCAAGGCCCACCCGGTCAGCCTCTTCGTCGAGACGTTCGGCACCGAGACCGTGCCGGTCGCCTCGATCGAGCAGGCCGTCACCGAGGTCTTCGACCTGCGCCCGGCCGCCATCATCCGCGACCTCAACCTGCTCCGCCCGATCTACCAGCAGACCGCCGCGTACGGCCACTTCGGCCGTGAGCTGCCGGACCTGACCTGGGAGAGCACCGACCGGGCCGCCGACCTCAAGTCGGCCGCGGGAGCCTGACCGGCACCAGGCGCAGCGACCGGCGACCCGCTGCGGGGTCGCCGGTCGCTCGCGTCTGCGTCGACCTGCCTTTGGCCCACCTGGACCGTCCGTTCGACTACCTCGTCCCCGCCGAGCTGGACGCCGACGCCGTTCCGGGCACGCGGGTGAAGGTCCGCTTCGCGGGGCAGCTCGTCGACGGCTGGCTGCTGGAGCGGGCCGACGACTCGGGGCACACCGGCCGCCTGGCGTACCTGGAGAAGGTCGTATCGCCGGAACCGGTGCTCGCCCCGGAGGTCGCCCGGCTGGCCCGGGCGGTCGCCGACCGCTACGCCGGCAGCCTCGCCGACGTGCTCCGCCTCGCCGTACCGCCCCGGCACGCCCGGGTGGAGAAGGACGTCCGCGCCCGCGACGCGGCCGTGCCGGCCGGGGACGGTCCCGTGCCGGCCGGGGACGCGCCTGTGCCGGGCGGGGACGCGTTCGTGCCGGCCGGGGACGCGGCCGTGCCCGCCAGCGGCACCGCCGTGTCCGGCGGAGACGCCGCGGCGGCGGAGGGCGGCCCCACGGCGTCCGGCGGAGGCTCCAGCGTGCCGGACGACGGTCCCGCCGAGGTCGCCGTGCCCGAGGTCGCGGTGCCGGTGGACGCCCCGGCGGGCGCCGGGCCGGTGGTCGGGCCCGGTCCGGACGCCTGGCGGGACTACCCGGCCGGGCCGGCCCTGCTCCGGGCGCTGGCCGACGGGCGGGCACCCCGCGCGGTCTGGTCGGCGCTGCCCGGGGAGGACTGGCCCGCCCGGTACGCCGAGGCCGTCGCCGCGACCGTCGCCGGCGGCCGGGGCGCGGTGGTGGTGGTCGCCGACAACCGCGACCTGGATCGCCTCGACGCCGCCCTGCACGCCGCCCTGGGTCCGGGGCGGCACGTCTGCCTTTCCGCCGCACTCGGCCCCGCCCGGCGCTACCGGGCGTTCCTCGCCGCCCGGCGCGGCGACGTGCCCGTGGTGGTCGGCACCCGCGCCGCGATGTTCGCCCCGGTCGCCCGCCTCGGCCTGGTGGCGATCTGGGACGACGGCGACGACCTGCACGCCGAGCCCCGGGCCCCCTACCCGCACGCCCGGGAGGTGCTGCTCACCCGCGCCCAGCTCGGCGACGCCGCCGCCCTGGTCGGCGGGTTCACCCGCACGGCCGAGGCACAGCTGCTGGTGGAGACCGGGTGGGCCCGCGAGGTGGTGGCCGACCGGGCCACCCTGCGGGCCCGGATGCCGGCGATCGCGCCCACCGGCGACGACCCGCAGCTGGCCCGGGACCCCGGGGCGGTCACCGCCCGGCTGCCCAGCCTGGCCTGGACCACCGCCCGCGAGGCGATCCGGGCCGACCTGCCGGTGCTGGTCCAGGTGCCCCGCCGCGGCTACCTGCCCTCGGTGGCCTGCGCCGAGTGCCGGACCCCGGCCCGGTGCCCGCACTGCGCCGGGCCGCTCGCGCTGCCCTCGGCCGAGGGCAGCCCGGCCTGCCGGTGGTGCGGGCGGGTCGCCGCCGCGTACGCCTGCCCGGAGTGCGGCGGGCGGCGGCTGCGCGCCTCCGTCACCGGCGCCCGGCGTACCGCCGAGGAGCTGGGGCGGGCCTTCCCCGGCGTGCCGGTGCGCACCTCCGGCCGTGAGGAGGTGCTCGCCACCGTGCCCGGCGGCGCCGGCCTGGTCATCGCCACCCCCGGCGCCGAGCCGGTCGCCGAGGGCGGCTTCGGCGCGGTGCTGCTGCTCGACTCCTGGGCCCTGCTCACCCGGGCCGACCTGCGGGCGGGGGAGGAGGCACTGCGCCGCTGGCTGGCCGCCGCCGCGCTGGCCCGCCCCGCGGCCGGCGGCGGCCGGGTGGTGGTGGTCGCCGACGGCGCCCTCGCCCCGGTGCAGGCGCTGCTGCGCTGGGACGCCGCCTGGTTCGCCGCCCGGGAGCTGGCCGAGCGGCGGGAGCTGGGCTTCCCGCCGGCGGTGCGGATGGCCAGCGTGACCGGACCGCCGGCGGCGGTGGCCGACCTGCTGGCCGAGGCCCGGCTCCCGGCAGAGGCCGAGCTGCTCGGGCCGGTGCCGGCCGACGGGGAGCGGGAGCGGATGCTGGTCCGGGTGCCCCGGGCCCGGGCGGCCGCGCTGGCCGGTGCGCTGCACTCGGCGGCCGGGGTGCGCACGGCGCGCAAGGCCGTCGACCCGGTCCGTCTCCAGGTGGACCCGCTCAGCCTCTTCTGACCCGGCCGACACCCATGCCGCCCGTGACCACGGCCTGCGCCGCCGGTGGTCCCTCGCCACGGCCGGGCCGCCGGTGATCCGTCGCCACGGCCGTGCCGCCCGCGATTCCTCCCCACGGCCGGGTCGAGCGCGATCCCTCGCCACGGCCGGGCCGCCCGCGATGGGCCGC
This sequence comes from Micromonospora sp. NPDC047620, assembly GCF_043205005.1. NCBI lineage: Bacteria > Bacillati > Actinomycetota > Actinomycetes > Micromonosporales > Micromonosporaceae > Micromonospora > Micromonospora sp. NPDC047620. The sequence goes on from NZ_JBIDDG010000011.1 coordinate 81,494, forward strand.
CCGTGATCCGCCGCACGGTCCCGCCGTTCCGGGCGCCCGACCGGCCCGCCGTCGCACGCCAGGTGCGGCGGGCGGCCCGTGAGCGGGTGATAGCATCGCCCGTCATGCCCGGGCGTACGACGGCTCCAGGTCGCGGCGCGGCGTCAGACGCGCCGAGCTGGAGTTGTCGCAGGATCGCGCGACGATGGCGGGAGCGCGTCGGTTCGGCGCGATGTCGATGATGTCAATCAGCCGGTGATCAGGGGTGGGCCAGTCGTGACCGTTCGTCAGTCGATCGTCTTCAATGGTGACCTCGGCAGCGGCAAGAGCACCGTCTCGGTGGAGATCGCCAAGCGGCTCGGCCTGCGCCGGGTCAGCGTCGGTGACCTCTACCGGCAGATGGCGCAGGAGCGGCAGATGACCGCGCTGCAGCTCAACCTGCACGCCGAGCTGGACCAGGCCGTCGACGGCTACGTCGACCAGCTCCAGCGGGACATCGCCGCCTCGGGCGAGCGGCTGGTCATGGACTCCCGGCTGGCCTGGCACTTCTTCACGGATGCGCTCAAGGTGCACATGATCACCGAGCCGGGCGAGGCGGCCCGCCGGGTGCTCGCCCGCCCCTCCGGCCCCGCCGAGAGCTACACGTCGCTGGAGGAAGCCACCGCCAAGCTACGGGAGCGCAGCGAGAGCGAGCGGGGCCGGTTCATCGTCCGCTACGGGGTGGACAAGGCACGGCTGCGCAACTACGACCTGATCTGCGACACCACCCGCGCCTCCGCGGACGAGGTCATCGAGCACATCGTCGACGCGTACGAGGGCCGGCTGTGCGCGGACGTGCTGCGCGACGCCCCGCCGCTGCTGCTGCTCGACCCGGCCCGGGTCTACCCGACCGAGGACATCGCCGCCCTGCGCGACCTGTGGGACTCGGAGTTCGTCGGCGACGTCGCCGCGGCCGGCGACGAGGCGCTGGAGCCGCTGCGGATCGGCTACACGGGGGAGTACTTCTTCGTCGTCGACGGGCACCGCCGGCTCAGCGCCGCCCTGCAGAACGGCTTCCGCCTGGTGCCGGCCCAACTCGTCGCCGAGGTCGACGAGCCGGTGGTCGGCGGGATGAGCGCGGTGGACTACTTCGCCGCCCAGGCCCGGCCGACCCTGATCCACGACTGGGAGGCCGCCCACAAGATCGAGCTGCCGCTGCCCGAGCACGCCCTGCTCGGCGGGGGCACGGTGCTGGCCGGGGAGCCGGGCGCCGGCGCCTGATCCGCCCGGTCGGCCGCACCTCAGCACCGGCGGGACAGCCGGCTGTTCCGCGAGCGTCCGGACGTATGAGCGGCAGCGTGGTGATCATCGACACGGAACCGGCGGCGGCGCAACGCGGTACGCCGCCCGGGCCGGCTCCCGGCACTCCGTAGACTGGTACGGCACCACGTCGTCCAGCCGAAGGAGCCACGCCGAGTGACCGTCCAGCCCATCCGTCTGTTCGGGGATCCGGTGCTGCGCACGCCGGCCGATCCGGTGGTCGACTTCGACGTCGAGCTGCGCAAGCTCATCGCGGACCTGACCGACACGATGCGTGAGCAGAACGGCGCCGGCCTCGCCGCGCCGCAGCTCGGTGTGGGCCTGCGGGTGTTCACCTTCGACGTCGACGACGTGCTGGGCCACCTGGTCAACCCGGTGCTGGAGTTTCCCGACGCCGAGGAGCAGGACGGGCCGGAGGGCTGCCTGTCCATTCCGGGCCTCTACTTCGACACCAAGCGCCGGCAGAACGTGATCGCCAAGGGCTTCAACGGCTACGGCGACCCGCTGCAGATCGTCGGCACCGGCCTGATGGCGCGCTGCGTGCAGCACGAGACGGACCACCTCGACGGGGTGCTCTTCGTGGACCGGCTGGACCCGGCCGGCCGCAAGGAGGCGATGAAGGCGATCCGCCAGGCGGAGTGGTACGACCCGGCCGCCCCGCCGACGGTGAAGCTCAACCCGCATGCCTCCAGCAGCCCCTTCGGCCTGGGTCGGTGAGCCGCCCGTGCGCGTGATCTTCGCCGGCACACCGGCCGTCGCCGTACCCGCCCTGGCCGCCGTGGCGGCCTCCCGCCACGAGCTGGTCGCCGTGGTCACCCGCCCCGACGCGCCCGCCGGGCGGGGGCGCGGGCTGTCCCGGTCCCCCGTCGGGGCATGGGCCGACGAGCACGGGATCGAGGTGCTCACCCCGGCCCGCCCGCGCGAGCCGGAGTTCCTGGACCGGCTGCGCGAGCTGGCCCCGGACTGCGTCCCCGTGGTGGCGTACGGCGCGCTGGTGCCGCCGGCCGCCCTGGAGATCCCCCGGCACGGGTGGATCAACCTGCACTTCTCCCTGCTGCCCGCGTGGCGCGGGGCCGCGCCCGTCCAGCACGCCGTGCTGCACGGCGACGAGCTGACCGGGGCCAGCGTCTTCCAGCTGGAGGAGGGCCTCGACACGGGGCCGGTCTACGGCACGCTCACCGACGAGATCCGCCCGGCCGACACCTCCGGCGACCTGCTGGAGCGGCTCGCCCACTCCGGCGCGGGCCTGCTGGTGGCCGTCCTCGACGCGATCGCCGACGGCACCGCCCGGGCCGAGCCGCAGCCCGCCGACGGCGTGTCGCTGGCGCCGAAGCTGACCGTGGAGGACGCCCGGGTGCGCTGGTCCGACCCGGCGTTCGCGGTGGACCGGCGGATCCGGGCCTGCACGCCGGCGCCCGGGCCGTGGACGACCTTCCGGGGTGAGCGGGTCAAGCTCGGCACGGTCGCTCCGGTGGCCGACGGCCCGGAGCTGAAGCCGGGTGAGCTGCTGGTGGAGAAGTCCCGGGTGCTGGCCGGCACGGCCACCGTCCCGGTGCGGCTCGGCGAGGTGCGGGCCGCGGGCAAGCGGGCGATGGCGGCGACCGACTGGGCGCGCGGCGCCCGGGTGGCGGCGGGGGAGGAGCTCGCGTGACGGGCCCCGAGCGGCCATCCGGCGACCGTTTCCCGGCGGAGCGACGCGGTGAGCGGCCCGGCGGCCCCGGGCGCGGCGACCGCCCGGCGGGCGATCGGCGCGGCGACCGGTCGGCGGGGGGCGGCCGGTGGGGCGCCCGCCCCGGCGGCGAGCGGCGCGACGGCGGCCGTCGCCCGGCCCGCCCGGCGGTGGACCTGCCGCGGCAGGTCGCGTACGAGGCCGTCGCGGCGGTGCACCGGGACGACGCGTACGCCAACCTGGTGCTCCCGTCGCTGCTGCGTGACACCGGGCTGACCGGCCGGGACGCGGCCTTCGCCACCGAGCTGACCTACGGCACGCTGCGCCACCTCGGCACCCTCGACGCGATCCTCACCGACGCGGCCGGGCGGGACGTGCAGCGCATCGACCCGCCGGTACGCGACGCGCTGCGGCTCGGGGCGTACCAACTCCTGCACACCCGGGTGCCGGCGCACGCCGCGGTCTCCTCGACCGTCGACCTGGTCCGCGCGGTCGGCCCCGGCGCGACGGGCTTCGCCAACGCGGTGCTGCGCGAGGTCGCCGGCCGGGACGCGGACGCCTGGGTGGCCAAGCTCGCCCCGCCGATGGAGACCGACCCGGTCGGGCACCTCGCGCTGGCGTACAGCCATCCGCAGTGGATCGTGCGGGCCTTCGCCGAGGCGCTCGGCGGCGACCTCGGCGAGACCGCCCGGCTGCTCATCGAGGACAACGAGCGCCCGCCGGTGCACCTGTGCGCCCGGCCCGGGCTGGCCGACCCGGTTGCGCTGGCCGACGAGGTCGGCGGGGCCCCGGGGGCCTTCTCCCCGTACGCCGTCTATCTTTCGGGCGGGGCGCCCGGCGACCTGCCGGCGCTGGCCGAGGGGCGGGCCCACGTGCAGGACGAGGGCTCCCAGCTGGTGGCCAACGCCCTGGCGGTGGCCCCGCTCGACGGCCCGGACGGGCGCTGGCTCGACCTGTGCGCCGGCCCGGGCGGCAAGTCCGGCCTGCTCGGCGCCCTCGCCGCGCAGCGGGACGCGCGGCTGACCGCCGTCGAGGTCTCCGAGCACCGGGCGCGGCTGGTCGCCCAGGCCACCCGGGGCCTGCCGGTGAACGTGCTGAACACCGACGGCCGCACGGTCGGCGCCGACCCGAAACTGCCGGAGGCGCACTTCGACCGGGTGCTGGTCGACGCTCCCTGCACCGGGCTGGGGTCGCTGCGCCGCCGGCCGGAGTCCCGCTGGCGGCGCGAGCCGTCGGACCTGCCGCCGCTGACCCGGTTGCAGCGGGAGCTGCTCGCCGCGGCGCTGCGGGCCGTCCGTCCGGGTGGCCTGGTCGCCTACGTGACGTGCTCCCCGCACACCGTGGAGACGCACGTGACGGTGACCGAGGCGGCCCGCCGCTCCGGGGTGCCGGTCGACTTCGTCGACGCCCGGCCGCTGCTGCCGGCGGGGATGCCCGGCCTCGGCGACGGGCCGACGGTGCAGCTGTGGCCGCACCGGCACGGCACCGACGCGATGTTCCTCGCGGTGCTGCGCCGCACCTGACAACGGACGCCCGACGGGGCGGTCACCCTCGGGTGGCCGCCCCGTGCCGGGTCGGTCCGGTGCCGGTCCGGGCGCTCAGGTGACCGGCAGGCCCTTCGCGCCGGCGCCCTTCACCGATCGAGTCAGGTTGCGGTCGCTGACCCAGAGGAAGCACTGCACGCCCCGGTTGCCGTTGCGCCACTCCGCTTCGAGGGGGTGGTAGAAGATCGAGCCCGCCCGGTACTTCAGGTCGCCGTTGTTCGGCACCTTGACGTACGTCGCGATCAGCGCGCGGCAGGCCCGGTGCACCTTCTGGCTGTCCCGCGTGAAGGCGTCGTAGCTGGTGTCCGGGGCCCGCCAGACGCCGACGAACTCGGCGTGGTGCTTGCTGGTGCAGGCCACCTCCACCATCTCCCGCACCTCGTCGTCGCTCAGCTTGGGGTTGAAGCAGCGGTGGGCGAGCGGGGCGGCGCCGGCCAGGGCGCCCTTCAGGCTTCCCGTCCGGAACTTCGCGCTCGCCTCGTCGAGGCTGGCCTGCTCGCTCAGGTCGCAGCGGAACCAGCGGGCGCCGCCGCCCCACGCCTGCGGCGACGGCAGCACCACGCTCAGCCCGAGCCGGCCGGAGCGCCAGTCCCCGCCGACCACCTCGTTGACCTTCGTGTCGCACTCGGTCCGGGCGGCGCGGATGCCGGCCGAGCCGGCCGGCGGAGGCGTGGTGCGCTCGGCCGCCGCCCCGGTGAACGTGCCGACGTGCACGGTCTCCGCGCGGTGCGACTCGGCGCAGTCGACCGGGTTGTAGGCGGTGAGGTAGCCGACGTCCTGAATCTCGCGGTGGCAGGCCCCGGTGGCGGGGACGAACGCCTGCGGCGCGGCGGGCGCCGGCCAGTCGTCGGTCAGGTCCCGGTCGGTGCCGGCCGGGGCGCCGCAGCCGGCCAGCGCCAGGGCCGCCACCGCGCCGGCCGCGGCCGCCGTCCACCACCGTCGCATCGCCCCGACCTCCCGCCGATCGTGGTCCGGCCGGCGTGAGGCGGCCGGACATGTCACGGTGCGGCAGCATACGGCACCGCGCCCGGATCGCGGGGGAGTCCTCCCTGCGGGCCGGCGCCCCGCCTCGAGCGGGTCAGCTTCGGGTCGTCGCTCCACAGGAGACACCGCACCCCGTGGTCGCCGTCCTCCCACTCCCGCTGGGACGGGGACAGAAATCGAGCCGCCAGTTCCGCACGACCGGTCACCGCCGGGTCACCGGGTGTCCCGGTGGTGGCGCGCTGCGGGCGGCCGGTCACCGCGTTCGTACACTGGCCCCGTGACCGTACCGCCGCCGATCGTCGCGCCCAGCATCCTCGCCGCCGATTTCGCCCGCCTCGCCGAAGAGGTCCGTGCCGTCGAGAACGCCGCGGACTGGTTGCACGTGGACGTCATGGACAACCACTTCGTGCCCAACCTGACCATCGGGCTGCCCGTGGTGCAGAGCCTGCGGGCCGCCACCGAGCTGCCCTTCGACGTGCACCTGATGATCGAGGACCCGCGCCGGTGGGCCCCCGGCTACGCCGACGCCGGGGCGTACAACGTCACGTTCCACGCCGAGGCGTGCGACGACCCGGTGGCGCTGGCCAAGGACCTCCGCTCGGCCGGCGCGAAGGCCGGGCTGGCGATCGACCGGGACACGCCGATCGAGCCGTACCTGGAGCTGCTGCCGAGCTTCGACACGCTGCTGATCATGACGATCAAGGCCGGCTTCGGCGGGCAGCGCTTCATTCCGCAACTGCTGGACAAGGTGCGCGCCGCCCGCCGGCACGTCGACAGCGGCCACCTCGAACTGCGCATCGAGGTCGACGGGGGGATCGCCGCCGACACCATCGCGCAGGCGGCCGAGGCCGGCGCGGACGCCTTCGTCGCCGGCACCGCCGTCTACGGCGCCGACGACCCCGCCGAGGCCGTCCGGAAGCTGCGGGCACTCGCGGAACGCGCCGCCCCCGGGGCCTGAGGTGGAGCCCGGCGGCGACCGCAAGGACATCATCCTCGTCGTCGACGACGACGAGGACATCGCGCGCTTCGTCGAGTTCAACCTGCGGCTGCACGGCTTCGAGGTGATCCACGCCGGCGACGGGCAGGAGGCGCTCGAGGTGATCGAGCGCCAGCGTCCCGACCTGGCCGTGGTCGACCTGATGATGCCGCGCATCGACGGGCTGGAGCTGACCCGGCGGCTGCGGGCCGACCCGATGACCTCGGCGCTGCCGGTGATCATGCTGACCGCCAAGGGCATGACGGTGGACAAGGTGCACGGGCTCAGCGCCGGCGCCGACGACTACCTGGTCAAGCCCTTCGACACGGCGGAACTGGTGGCCCGGGTCAGCTCGACGCTGCGGCGCAACAAGGAGTTCCGCGAGGTCTCCCCGCTGACCGGGCTGCCCGGCAACAGCCGGATCCGCCGGGAGATCTCCGACCGGGTCCGCAGCGGCGTCGACTACGCCGTCGGCTACATCGACATCGACCGGTTCAAGAGCGTCAACGACCGGTACGGCTTCGTGCGCGGCGACGACTTCATCTCGGCCCTGGCGCGCAGCCTGCACCGGGCGGTGGTCTCGGTGGGGCTGCCGCCGGCCTTCCTCGGCCACGTCGGCGGCGACGACTTCGTCATCGTCTGCACGCCGGAGCAGGTGCGTCCGCTCACCTCGCGGGTGTCCGCCGACTTCGAGAAGGCCGCCGACTCGCTCTACGACCCCGCCGACGCCGCCCGCGGCTACGTGGAGCTGAAGGACCGGCGGGGCAACATCCGGCGCGCCGCCCTGGTCACCCTCTCCATCGGCGTCTCCATCTCCGACGCCAACAAGCGGTTCACCAACCCCCTCGAGGCGATCGCGGTCGCCTCCGAGATGAAGACGGTGGCCAAGAGCCAGCCCGGCTCGTACGTGGCGGTGGACCGGCGACGCGGGGTGACGTGACCGCGTATTCCCGCTGTGAAGTAGCTCGCCTCGGTGGCGCCACCCCCCGTCGGGCGTGTAAGACTGCCGGTGTACCCACCACGCGCTGGCGGGACTCGGTGTAATTCCGAACCGGCGGTGATCCACGGCGTGACCGTGGTAAGCCCGCGACCCGGTCGGCCTCGTGCCGCCCGGTGGACCTGGTGAGAATCCGGGGCCGACGGTTGGGGGCGGGAGACCGCGCCCAGACAGTCCGGATGGGAGACAGCGCGCGGGACGGACGGGCCCTGCCCGGCAGCTGACCTCAGCGTGCCGTGCGCGCCCCCCGGGTCGGCTCCGCCGTACCCGGACCTCCGCCGCCGCACGCCCGCGGCCCGTGCCGTTGCCTCCCGTGACCCGCCCGCGCGCCGACCGGCGAGTGAGAGGCAGGGCAATGGGGGGCGTCTCCGTCGACGAGGCGATGCGTCGCGCGGTCGAACTCGCCGCGCGCGGTCTCGGCACGACCAGCCCCAACCCCGTGGTCGGCTGCGTGCTGCTGGACGTCGACGGCCAGGTCGTCGGCGAGGGGTTCCACGCCTACGCCGGCGGGCCGCACGCCGAAATCGTCGCGCTCGCCCAGGCGGGGGAGCGCGCCCGCGGCGGCACCGCCGTGGTCACCCTCGAGCCCTGCGACCACACCGGCCGCACCGGTCCCTGTAGCACCGCGCTGGTCCAGGCCGGCGTCGCCCGGGTGGTCATCGCCGTGCCCGACCCCAACCCGGTCGCCTCCGGCGGGGCCGCCACGCTGCGCGCCGCCGGGGTCCAGGTGGACCTGGGGGTACGCGAGGCCGAGGCCGAGGCCGGCAACATCGCCTGGCTCACCTCGATGCGCCGCGGCTGGCCGTACGTGATCTGGAAGTTCGCCGCCACGCTGGACGGCCGGTCGGCGGCGGCCGACGGCACCAGCATGTGGATCACGTCCGAGGCGGCCCGGATGGACGTGCACGCGCTGCGCGGCACCGTCGACGCGGTGATCGCCGGGGTGGGCACGGTGCTCACCGACGATCCCCGGCTCACCGCCCGCAACCTGCGCGACGGCACCCTCAGCATCCGGCAGCCGCTGCGGGTGGTGGTGGACTCGGCGGGGCGTACGCCGGTCGAGGCCCGGGTCCGCGACGGCGCGGCCCGGACGTGGGTCGCCACCGCCGCGGAGGTCGGCGTCGGGCCCGACGGCCGGGTCGACCTGCCGGCGCTGCTCGCCGCGCTGCACGGGCGCGGGGTCCGGGCGGCGCTGCTGGAGGGGGGCCCCACGCTGGCCGGCGCCTTCCTCGCCGCCGGCCTGGTCGACAAGATCGTCGGCTACGTCGCGCCCCGGCTGCTCGGCGCCGGCCCGACCGCCCTGGTGGACGCCGGTGTGACCACCATCGCCGAGGCCATCGACCTGGAGTACGTCGACGTCACGCAGGTCGGACCGGACCTGCGGATCACCGCGCTGCCCCGGAAGAGGGAGGGCTGACATGTTCACCGGCATCGTCGAGGAGTTGGGTGAGGTCGTCCGGGTCACGCCGACGGCGGGTGACTCGGCGCTGGTCGCGGTCCGCGGCCCGCTGGTCACCTCCGACGCCCGGCACGGCGACTCGATCGCGGTCAACGGCGTCTGCCTGACCGTCGTGGAAGCCGCCGACGGGGTCTTCACGGCGGACGTGATGGGGGAGACGCTGCGCCGCTCCGCGCTGGGCGCGCTGCGGGCCGGCGACCCGGTCAACCTGGAGCGGGCCGCCGCACTCGGCAGCCGTCTCGGCGGGCACCTGGTGCAGGGCCACGTCGACGGCGTCGGCGAGGTGCTCGCCCGGGAGCCGGCCGCGCAGTGGGAGACCGTCCGGTTCCGCCTGCCCGCCGCCCTGGCCCGGTACGTGGTGGAGAAGGGCTCGATCACCGTCGACGGCGTCTCGCTGACCGTGGCCGACGTCGGCCCGGACTGGTTCGTCGTCGGGCTGATCCCGACCACGCTGAAGCTGACCACCCTCGGCGCGCGGGGCGTCGGCGACCCGGTCAACCTCGAGGTGGACGTCCTCGCCAAGTACGTCGAGCGGCTGCTCGGCGCCCGGCTGGCCGACCCCGGACGCCCCGAGGCCGGCCCGACCGGCGGGCACCCGGGCACGGACGCCCCGGTCGCCGGCCTGCCGGGCGCCGCCACGACGGGAGGGACGGCCTGATGGGCCCGCTCGGGTGGCTGCTCGACGCGCAGCTGAGCATCGGCGGCTCGCCGGTGCTGGTCCGGGAGATCGTCGGCAACGGCTTCGGGCTGGCCTCGGCCCTGTTCGGCCTGCGCCGGGTGGTCTGGGCCTGGCCCGTCGGCATGATCGGCAATGCGCTGCTGTTCACCGTGTTCCTGGGCGGGGTCTTCGCCACGCCGCAGGCGCACGACCTCTACGGGCAGGCCGGCCGGCAGGTCTTCTTCTTCGCGGTCAGCCTCTACGGCTGGTGGCGCTGGTCGCGCAACCGTCGCCACGGTGACGACGACCAGGCCGCCGTGGCGCCCCGCTGGGCCACCGGCCGGGAGCGGCTGGGCCTGCTGGCCGCCGCCGTCCTCGGCACCGCCGCGTTCTACCCGGTGCTCGCCGCGCTGGGCTCCTGGGGCCCGCTGCCGGACGCCTGGATCCTCACCGGCAGCCTGCTGGCCACCTACGGCATGGCCCGCGGCTGGGTTGACTTCTGGCTGGTCTGGATCGCCGTCGACGCCGTCGGCGTGCCGCTGCTGCTGCGCGGCGGGTTCTACCCCTCGGCTGCCATGTACCTCGTCTACGGCGCCTTCTGTGCCTGGGGCGTCGTCGCCTGGTGGCGCACCTCGCGGGTCGCCCGTCCGGCGCCCGCCCCGATCCCGCAGACCTACTCGGAGGCCGTGGCATGACCACCTTTGGGAGCATCGAGCAGGCGGTGGCGGACATCGCCGCCGGCCGGCCCGTCGTCGTGGTCGACGACGCCGACCGGGAGAACGAGGGCGACCTGATCTTCGCCGCCGAGCTGGCGACGCCGGAGCTGCTCGCGTTCATGGTGCGGTGGACGTCCGGCTACATCTGCGTGCCGCTGACCGAGAGCGAGTGCGACCGGCTGGACCTTCCGCCGATGCACCACACCAACCAGGACCGGCGGGGCACCGCCTACACGGTGACCGTGGACGCCCGGGAGGGGGTCAGCACCGGCATCTCCGCCGCCGACCGGTCGCACACCATCCGGCTGCTCGCCGACCCCGGCACCGGCCCGACCGACCTGGCCCGCCCCGGGCACGTGGTGCCGCTGCGCGCCCGGGAGGGCGGCGTGCTGCGCCGGCCCGGGCACACCGAGGCCGCCGTCGACCTGACCCGGCTGGCCGGGCTGCGCCCCGCCGGCGTGCTCTGCGAGCTGGTCAACGACGACGGCACCATGATGCGGCTGCCGGACCTGGAGAAGTTCTGCGCCGAGCACGCGCTGACCCTGGTCACCATCGCCGACCTGGTCGCGTACCGGCGGCGCACCGAGAAGCAGGTCGAGCTGGTCGCCGAGGCCCGCATGCCGACCCGGCACGGGGTGTTCCGGGCGCTGGGCTACCGCAGCGAGCACGACTCGGCCGAGCACGTCGCCCTGGTCATGGGCGAGATCGGCGACGGGCGGGACGTGCTGGTGCGGGTGCACTCCGAGTGCCTCACCGGCGACGTCTTCGGCTCGGTGCGCTGCGACTGCGGCCCCCAGCTCGACGCGGCCCTGGACCGGGTCGCCGAGGAGGGGCGCGGCGTGGTGCTCTACGTACGCGGCCACGAGGGGCGCGGCATTGGCCTGCTGCACAAGCTCCAGGCGTACCAGCTCCAGGACCAGGGCCGGGACACCGTGGACGCCAACCTCGACCTGGGCCTGCCGGCCGACGCCCGGGACTACGGCACCGGCGCGCAGGTCCTCTACGACATCGGGGTGCGCTCGATGCGGTTGCTCACCAACAACCCGGCCAAGCGGGCCGGCCTGGAGGGCTACGGACTGACCGTCACCGGCCGCGAGGGGCTGCCGGTGCGGCCGCACCCGGAGAACGTGCGCTACCTGCGCACCAAGCGGGACCGGATGGGGCACCTGCTGGACGAGCTGGACGAGGTCACCGAGGCCCCGATGGGCCGGCCTGTCCCCGGCGACGAGATCGGAGCGTAGACATGGCGGGTTTCGGGGAGCCGGGCGTGACGGCGGTGGACGCCGCCGGGATGACGGTCGGCGTGGTGGCCGCGCGGTGGCACGGCGAGCTGACCGACCACATGCTCGACCGGGCGGTCGCCGCCGCCCAGGCGTGCGGGGCCCGCGCGGTCACCGCCCGGGTGGCCGGCTCGGTCGAGCTGCCCGTGGTGGCCCAGGCCCTCGCGCGCCGCTGCGACGTGGTGGTCGCGCTCGGCGTGGTGGTCCGGGGCGCCACCGCCCACTTCGACTACGTCTGCCGCTCCGTGACCGACGGGCTGACCCGGGTCGCGCTGGACGAGGGCAAGCCGGTGGCGCACGGCGTTCTCACCGTGGACACGATCGAGCAGGCCCGGGACCGGGCCGGGCTGCCCGGCTCGGCGGAGGACAAGGGCTGGGCGGCCACGGTAGCCGCCCTCGACGCCGCCCTCGCCATCCGCAACCTCACCAACAGCGGCTACCGGGTCGGCTTCGGCGGCTGAGCGCCGGGGCCGGCGGTGGGGCGGCCGGGTCGATCGACCGGCGTGGGCCGTCCCACCCCTCGGGAGGGTGCGGTGGGGAAGACGACGCGGCCGGACCCGGAGCACGCGACCTCGGCGGGTGGCTGGAAGAATCGCGGCGTGAAGACGTTCGAGGAGTTGTTCGCCGAGCTGCAGGCCAAGGCCGCCGCCGGCACCCCTGGCTCGGGCACGGTCGCCGCGCTCGAGAAGGGCGTGCACTTCATCGGCAAGAAGGTCGTCGAGGAGGCGGCCGAGTCGTGGATGGCCGCCGAGCACGAGGGGCCGGAGCGGACCGCCGAGGAGATCTCCCAGCTGCTCTACCAGGTCCAGGTGCTGATGCTCGCCAGCGGCCTCGACCTGAAGGACGTCTACCGACATCTGTGAGTGCGCCCCGTCGTTGATCAGACCCGATCGAAGGAGCACTCCCTCATGCTGCGTGTCGCCGTACCCAACAAGGGCGCCCTGGCCGAGAAGGCCGCCCAAATGCTGCGTGAGGCGGGGTACCGCCAGCGCACCGACCCCAAGGACCTCGTCTGCCGGGACGAGCCCAACGACATCGAGTTCTTCTACCTGCGGCCCAAGGACATCGCCACCTACGTCGGCTCCGGGGACCTCGACGTCGGGATCACCGGCCGCGACCTGCTGATCGACTCCGGAGCGCCGGCCGAGGAGGTGGTGGACCTCGACTTCGGCCGGGCCACCTTCCGCTTCGCCGCCCGCCCCGAGGACGTCGACGACGTGCGGGAGCTGGGCGGGCACCGGATCGCCACCGCGTACCCGGGGCTGGTCGAGCGGCACCTGGCCGAGCTGGGCGTGAAGGCCGACGTGATCCGCCTGGACGGGGCTGTGGAGAACGCCATCCGGCTCGGCGTCGCCGACGTGGTCGCCGACGTGGTGGAGACCGGCACCACGCTGCGCCAGGCCGGCCTGGTGGTCTTCGGCGAGCCGCTGCTGCGCTCCTCGGCGGTGCTCGTCCGCCGCGCCGGCGCGCCGGCGCACCCGCAGTCGGAGCAGCTGCTGCGCCGCCTGCACGGCGTCCTGGTGGCCCGCCGCTACGTGATGCTCGCGTACGACGTGCCGGCCGGCCTGCTGGACCGGGCCAGCTCGCTGACCCCGGGCATCGAGTCGCCGACCGTCTCCCCGCTGCACCGCGAGGGCTGGGTGGCGGTGCAGGCGATGGTGCTCAGCGACGACGTGCACCGGATCATGGACGAGCTCTACGAGCTCGGCGCCCGCGCGATCCTCGTCACCAACATCCACGCCTGCCGGCTGTGAGCGGCCCGTCTGCGGCGGCGGGCATCCCGGCCCGGCCGGTGCCGCGCCTCCTGCCGCCGTGGGCGGCCATGGTGGTGGTCACCCTCGCCGGGTTCGCGTCGGCGGCGCAGGGCGTGGTCAACGCCGAGCTGGGCGAGCGGGCCGGCAACGCCACCCTGGGCGCGGTGGTCAACAACCTCGGCGGGACGCTGCTGATCGGCGTCGGGGTGCTGGCCCTGCCCTCGGCACGCGCCGGCCTGGTCGCGCTGCGCCGGGCCCGGCTGCCCTGGTGGGCGTACCTGGGCGGGCTCGGCGGGGCGGCCATCGTGCTGCTCGGCGCGTACATCGTCCCGGTGCTCGGGGTGGCGGTCTTCACCATCGCGCAGGTGGCTGGCGGCAGCCTCGGCGGGCTGGCCGTGGACCGGGTGGGGCTGGCGCCGGTCGGGCGGCTGGCGCTCACCCCGGCGCGGGTGGCCGGCGCCCTGCTGGGCGTGACCGCCGTGGCGCTGGCCCAGCTCGGCCGGCCCATCGGCGACCTCGCCCTCGGGCTGGTGCTGCTGGCCGTGGCCGGCGGGGTGGCCGTCGCGCTCCAGTCCGCGCTGAACGCGCGGGTCTCCGCCGCCGGCTCGGCCGCCGCCGGGGTCGCGGTCAACTTCGCCACCGCCACGCCGGTGGTGCTGCTCGTCGCGGCGCTGGCCGGAGCCCTGGCCGGCCCGGCCCCGACCTGGCCGGACGCCTGGTACCTCTACACCGGCGGCCTGCTCGGCGTGGTCATCGTGGCGAGCCTGGTGGTCGGGGTGCCCGCGATCGGGGTGCTGCGTACCGGCCTGGCGTTGGTCGCCGGGCAACTGGGCGGCGCCCTGCTGCTGGACGCGCTGGTGCCGGGCGGGCCGGGCGTCCGGCTGCCGGTGCTCGCCGGCGCGCTGCTGACCCTGCTGGCCGCGCTGATCGCCGGTCGGGGCTCCGCCCGGCGTACCCGCGCCGCGGTGCCGTCCGCCCGTGTGGCGGCGGACGAGCGGCCCGGTGCGGGTGGCAGACTGGTGGGGTGAGCGAAACCGAGACGATCCGCCTCCGCCCGCGCCGCCTCCGGGTAGTCTGCTGGACCTCGGCGGCCGTGCTCCTCGTGGTGTTCAGCCTGGTGGCCACCTCGCTGACCGGTGCAACCGGCAACGGCTACGGCAGCTTCCAGCGGGGCGACCAGATTGCGATGGTCGGTCTCGGCGTGTTCGGCGCCCTCGGCTTCCTGCTCTTCACCCGGCCCCGGGTGGAGGCGGACGGGCGCGGTGTGCGCGTGCGTAACGTCCTCGGCTCGTACGAGCTGCCGTGGGAGGTCGTCCGCGGGGTCCGCTTCGACCGGGGCGCGCCCTGGGCGAGCCTGGAGCTGCACGACGACGACCTGCTGCCGATGGTCGCCCTGCAGGCCGCCGACAAGGAGCTGGCCGTCGAGGGGGTCCGCGCGCTGCGCCGGCTGCACCAGGCGCACCAGGCACGTCTCGTCGAGGGTGCGACCGGCCGCTGAGCCGCCGCGCCGAGGGTGCGACCGGCCGCTGAGCCGCCGCGCCGAGGGCGCGCCCGGCCACTGAGCCGCTGCGCCGGCGAGGCCGGCGGCCCGGCCCGGCCGCCCGGGGTGCCCGGTTGGGGGCGCTCGGGCGAGGGTGTAGTGTTGTCGAGTCGACCAGGCTGTCTCCGCGTGCGAGCAAGTCGCCCGTGACCGGACAGCCATGAAAGAGGAGCGCCTGCTCCCACCCGAGTCGCCGCCACGGTGGCCGGGTCCGGTCACCGGTTCCGGGCACGTCCCGGCGCCGGATGCGCGATCATGTGATTGTGCCGACCGGTCGAGCGGGCCCTGGCATGCGCCGGGGCCTTCTGCTTTCCGAGTCGGCTCCCACCCGGGAGCCGCGGGGTCGGCCACGCAGGAGACTTTGACTCGAGGAGGCCCCATCAGCGTCGAACCACGCGTGAACGAGCAGATCCGGGCACGTGAGGTCCGACTGGTCGGCCCCGAGGGTGAGCAGGTGGGCATCGTCCCGCTGGAGCGCGCCCTTCAGCTGGCCGCGGACGTAGACCTGGACCTGGTCGAGGTTGCGCCGATGGCGCGCCCTCCGGTGTGCAAGCTCATGGACTTTGGCAAGTTCAAGTACGAGAGCGCACTGAAGGCGCGCGAAGCGCGGCGTAACCAGCAGCAGACCGTCATCAAGGAGATGAAGCTCCGGCCGAAGATCGACCCGCACGACTACGAGACCAAGAAGGGTCACGTGGTGCGGTTCCTCAAGGCCGGCGACAAGGTCAAGGTGACGATCATGTTCCGCGGTCGCGAGCAGAGCCGCCCGGAGCTGGGTTACCGGCTCCTGCGCCGGCTCGAGTCGGAGATCTCGGAGCTGGGGTACGTCGAGGCCGCGCCGAAGCAGGACGGCCGAAACATGATCATGGTGCTTGCGCCGCACCGCGCCACGAAGGCCGCCGCGGTCGCCGCGACGGCCGCCCGGGGCGGGCCGCGGGAGCGGGAAGCCGAGGGCGCCGCCCCGGCCGGCGAGACCGCAGCGGCCGGTGACACCGGCACAGTCGCCGAAACCAGCGGCGAGTAACAGGGGAGAGACGTTCCACATGCCGAAGATGAAGAGCCACACGGGGATGGGCAAGCGGGTCAAGGTGACCGGCAAGGGCAAGATCGTTGCCCAGCAGGCCGGCCTCCGGCACAACCTGGAGAAGAAGCCCTCCACCCAGACCCGTCGGCTGACCGGCACCGTCGTGCTGGCCAAGGCCGATGTCAAGCGCATCAAGAAGCTGCTCGGCCGCTGACGCGCGCCACCTGACGTAAGAAGGAGTTGAGATGGCACGCGTCAAGCGGGCTGTGAACGCCCAGAAGAAGCGCCGTACCCTGCTGGAGACCGCGAGCGGCTACCGCGGTCAGCGCTCCCGCCTCTACCGCAAGGCCAAGGAGCAGGTGCTGCACTCGATGCAGTACGCCTACCGGGACCGCCGCGACCGCAAGGGCGACTTCCGGCAGCTGTGGATCCAGCGGATCAACGCGGGCGCCCGCGCCAACGGGATGACCTACAACCGCCTGATCCAGGGCCTGCGCCTGGCCGGCATCGAGGTCGACCGCAAGATCCTGGCCGACCTGGCCGTCAACGACGCCGCCGCGTTCGCGGCGATCGTCGAGCTGGCCCGGGCCGCGGTCACGGCCGAGGGCACCGGCGGCGCGGCGGCCCAGGCCGCCTGATCCCCGCGCACCAGCAGATCGAGGCGTCTCCCATGCAGTCACCATCGCGCGGGAGACGCCTCGACGCTGTCTCCGGCCCCTTCACCCCGCGTACCCCCAGGGTGGTCGCCGCCCGCCGGCTCCAGCGCCGCCGGGACCGCGAGGCCACCGGCCGGTTCCTCGCCGAGGGGCCGCAGGCGGTCCGCGAGGCACTGGCCCGCCCCGGGGTGGTCACCGAACTCTTCGGTACGCCCGCCGCCCTGGACCGGCACGCCGACCTGGCCGCCGACGCCGCCCGCGCCGACGTGCCGGTCTCCGAGGTGACCGACGAGGCCCTCGCCGCCCTCGCCGAGACCGTCGCCCCGCAGGGCCTGGTCGCCGTCTGCCGGCACCTCGACGTGCCCCTGGAGCGGGCCCTGGCCGGCGGGCCCCGCCTCGTCGCGGTGCTCGCCGAGATCCGCGACCCGGGCAACGCCGGCACCGTGCTGCGCACCGCCGACGCCGCCGGGGCCGGCGCGGTCGTCTTCGCCGGCGACGCCGTCGACCCGTACAACGGCAAGTGCGTCCGGGCCTCGGCCGGCAGCCTCTTCCACGTCGACGTGGTCCGCGCGCCCGACCCGCTGGACGTGGTCGCCGCGCTGCGCGCCGCCGGCCTCACCGTGCTCGCCACCACCGGCTACGGCGAGGACGACCTCGACGACCTCGCCGACGCCGGCCGGCTCGCCGCCCCCACCGCCTGGCTGTTCGGCTCCGAGGCGCACGGGCTGCCGGAGGCGCTCACCGCCGCCGCCGCCGCCCGCGTCCGGGTGCCGCTGCACGGGCGCGCCGAGAGCCTGAACCTGGCTGCGGCCGCCGCCGTCTGCCTGTACGCTTCAGCGAGAGCGCAGCGGTGACCGGTCGTCGATCCCGCGAGCCGTCCAGCAGAGGAGAGCGTCCGCCCATGAACGCGCCACGGCGTTCGTTTAGCCAGCCCGCCGGTGTCGGCGGGCGGCGGGCCTGACCTGCTTTCCGCGCAACTCCCACCGGCGGGCTGCGGCACAGCCGCGCGTCCGTAGACTCGCTTCGCCGCCCCCGTGAGGGCTGGCGCCGCCGTGAGGGAGTGCCCGTACGCCATGAGCTACCGCAACGATCCGTACGACCCGAAGCAGGTCGCCCTGCTCGACCCGGCCGCCCTGGCCGAGGCCGTCGCCGCCGCCGAGAAGGCGTTCGCCGAGGCCGGTGACCCGGACGCGCTGACCGCGCTGCGTCCGGCGCACCTCGGCGACCGGTCCCCGGTGTCGCTGGCCCGCCGGGAGATCGGCGCGCTGCCGCCGGCCGCGAAGTCCGACGCCGGCAAGCGGGTCAACGAGGCCCGCCGCGCCGTCGAGGCCGCCTACGCCGCCCGCCAGGAGGTCCTGGAGCGGGAGCAGGCGGAACGGGTGCTGGTGGAGGAGCGCGTCGACGTGACGCTGCCCCACGACCGGCGGCCCCGGGGTGCCCGGCACCCGATCAGCACCCTGATGGAGCAGATCAGCGACCTGTTCGTCGGGATGGGCTACGAGGTGGCCGAGGGGCCCGAGGTCGAGCTGGAGTGGACCAACTTCGACGCGCTCAACATCCCCGCCGACCACCCGGCCCGCGGCCTGATGGACACCTTCCACATCGCACCCGCCGACGGCTCCGCCGGGACGGCCGGCGAGCCGGCGGGTTCCGGCCTCGTCCTGCGCACCCACACCTCGCCGGTGCAGGCGCGCACCATGCTGACCCGCCGGCCGCCGATCTACGTGATCGTGCCGGGGCGGGTCTACCGCACCGACGAGCTGGACGCCACCCACGCCCCGGTCTTCCACCAGGTGGAGGGCCTGGTGGTGGACAAGGGCATCACCATGGCGCACCTGCGCGGCACCCTGGACCACTTCGCCCGGGCGATGTTCGGCGAGGGCGCGAAGACCCGCTTCCGGCCGCACTACTTCCCGTTCACCGAGCCGTCGGCGGAGTTCGACGTCTGGTTCCCGGAGCACCGCGACGGCCCGCGCTGGGTCGAGTGGGGCGGCTGCGGCATGGTCAACCCGCGGGTGCTGCGCGCCTGCGGCATCGACCCCGAGGTCTACTCGGGATTCGCGTTCGGCATGGGCATCGACCGGACCGTGATGTTCCGGCACGGGGTCAGCGACATGCGGGACATGGCCGAGGGAGACGTGCGGTTCACCCGCGCGTTCGGGGCCGGGGCGTAGGCGATGCGGGTACGAGTTACGGAGACGGTGGTCTGAGTCATGCGAGTTTCTGTCAGTTGGCTGCGGGAGTACGTCGACCTCCCCGCCGACCTGCCCGCCGGCGACCTGGAGCAGGCCCTGGTCGACCTCGGCATCGAGGTCGAGTCCGTCGTGGACCTGCGGCAGACCGTCACCGGTCAGCTGGTGGTCGGTGAGGTCCGGGAGATCGAGGAGCTGACCGGCTTCAAGAAGCCGATCCGGTTCTGCCGGGTCGACGTCGGCGACGCCAACGGCACCGGCGAGCCGCAGGAGATCGTCTGCGGGGCGCGCAACTTCGCCCCGGGCGACCGGGTCGTGGTCATCCTGCCCGGCGGCGTGCTGCCCGGCGGCTTCGCCATCGGCGCGCGCAAGACCTACGGGCGCAACTCCAACGGCATGATCTGCTCCGCCAAGGAGCTGGGCCTCGGCGACGACCACTCGGGCATCATCGTGCTGCCCGAGGACACCCCGGCCAAGCCGGGCGACGACGCGCGGCCGGTCGTCGGGCTCGACGACGTCGTGGTCGAGCTGGAGATCACCCCCGACCGGGGGTACGCGATGAGCCTGCGCGGCCTCGCCCGCGAGCTGTCGCACACCCTCGGCGTGCCGTTCCGCGACCCGGGCCTGGTGCCCGCTCCCGGCGGCACGGAGGCCCCGGCGTACCCGGTCGAGGTGCGGGACACGGTCGGTTGCGACCGGTTCGCCGCCCGCCTCGTGCGCGGCGTCGACCCGACGGCGGCCACCCCCGGCTGGATGCAGCGGCGGCTCACCGTCGCCGGCATCCGCAGCATCTCGCTGCCGGTCGACATCACCAACTACGTGATGCTGGAACTGGGCCAGCCGATGCACGCCTTCGACGCCGACCGGATCGCCGGGCCGCTGGTGGTCCGCCGCGCCGAGGCGGGGGAGAAGCTGACCACGCTGGACGGGGTGACCCGCTCGCTCGCGCCCGAGGACATGGTGATCTGCGACACCGGGCTTCCGAACCCCGTCGTGGGCGAGGGTGCCGGCGTCCCGATCTCGCTCGCCGCCGTGATGGGCGGCGAGACCAGCGAGGTCGTCGCGGGGACCACGAACGTGCTCTTCGAGGCCGCCCACTGGGACCCGGTGATGGTGGGGCGCACCGCCCGCCGGCACCGGCTGTTCAGCGAGGCGGCGAAGCGGTGGGAGCGGGGCGTCGACCCGGCCCTGCCGCTGGTCGCCATCGCGCGGGCGGTCCGGCTGCTCACCGAGCACGCCGGCGGCACGGCCGGGGACGAGATTCTCGACATCGACCACGTCCGGCCGCGTACCCCGGTGGTCCTGCCGGCCGACCTGCCGACCCGGCGGACCGGCGTGACCTACCCGCCGGCGCGGGTGGTGGCCCTGCTGGAGCAGGTCGGCTGCACGGTCGCCCACGGCGCCGACCGGCTCGGCGAGGACCCTGGCGAGGTCGGCGTCGCCGCCGGCGACGGCGCGGCGCTCACCGTCACCCCGCCGACCTGGCGGCCGGACCTGACCGACCCGGCGGACCTGGTCGAGGAGGTGGTCCGCCTCGACGGGTACGACCGGGTGCCGTCGGTGCTGCCGCCGGCGCAGCCCGGCCGCGGCCTTACCTGGCAGCAGCGTCGCCGCCGGGCCGTGGCCCGGTCGCTCGCCGAGCGCGGGTACGTGGAGGTGCTCGCGCACCCGTTCGTCGCCCCGGAGCTGGCCGACCAGCTCGGCCTGCCCGAGGGCGACCCGCGCCGGCAGGCGGTACGGCTGGCCAACCCGCTGTCGGAGGAGGAGCCGCTGCTGCGCACCACGCTGCTCGGCCCGCTGCTCGGCATCATGAAGCGCAATCTCGGCCGGGGCCAGCGCGACCTCGCCCTCTACGAGATCGGCGCGGTCTTCCACCCGCGTCCCGGCGCCGGCCGCCCGCCGGCGATGGGCGTGGACCGGCGACCCAGCGACGAGGAGTTCGCCGCCGCCGACGCCGTGGTGCCCGACCAGCCCCGGCACGTCGCCGTCGTGCTGACCGGCGACATCGAGCCGGCCGGCTGGTGGGGCGCGGGCCGCCCGGCCGGCTGGGCGGACGCCGTGGAGGCCGGCCGGGACGTGCTCGCCGCCGCCGATATTCCCGCGCACCGGATCGAGGTCCGGGCCGCCGAGTACGCCCCCTGGCACCCCGGCCGCTGCGCCGAGCTGCTGGTCGACGGCACGGTGGTCGGGCACGCCGGCGAGCTGCACCCGGCGGTCGTGGCGGCGCTGGAGCTGCCCCGGCGGACCAGCGCCATGGAGCTGGACCTGGACGTGCTGCCGGCCGCCCCGGTGGCGTCCGGGCCGGTCGTCTCGGGCTTCCCGCCGGCGCTGATCGACGTGGCGCTGGTGGTCGACGAGTCGGTCCCGGCGGCGCAGGTGCAGCGCGCCCTGGTCGAGGGCGCCGGCGAGTTGCTGGAGGGGGTGCGCCTGTTCGACGTGTACGCCTCCGAGCAGCTCGGGGCGGGCCGGAAGTCGCTGGCGTACAAGCTCACCTTCCGGGCCCCCGACCGGACGCTGACCGTGGAGGAGGCGGTGGCCGCGCGGGACGCGGCGGTCGCCCGGGCCGCGGAACGCTGCGGCGCCACCCTGCGCGGCGCCTGACGCCTGGACGTCGACGGCCCCCGTCCGGTTTCGCCGGGCGGGGGCCGTCCCCGTGTCCGGCTCCGTCCCGCCCTCCCCGCGCCCGGATGCGGCACTCATCATGGGCATGCAGAAGTCTGTATGAACTTGCAGCGGCCGATCATCGCTGCTAACCTTCGCTGCATAGTCATGCGGAGGTGAGTATGGGTATCCGAGTCGCGGTAGCGGGGGCGAGCGGCTACGCCGGGGGTGAGTTGATCCGCCTGGTCGCCGGGCACCCGGAGTTCGACCTGGTCGCCGCCACCGCGCACAGCCAGGCCGGGCACCGGCTCGACGTCGTACACCCGCAGCTCGCCGGCCTGGACCTGGTCCTCGGCGAGACGGACGCGACGGCGCTGGCCGACGCGGACCTGGTCTTCCTGGCCCTGCCGCACGGCCAGTCGGCGGCCCTGGCGGCCCAGCTCCCGCCCGAGGTCCGCGTCGTCGACCTCGGCGCCGACCACCGGCTCGCCGACCCCTACGCCTGGGCCAACTACTACGGGGGCCCGCACGCCGGGCAGTGGACATACGGCCTGCCCGAGCTGCCCGGCCAGCGGGAGCTGATCGCCGGCGCCACCCGGGTCGCCAACACCGGCTGCTACGCCGCCGCCATCATCCTCGCGCTCGCCCCGCTGATCGCCGCCGGCGCCGCCGCCCCGGCCGACGTGGTGGTCGTCGCGGCCTCCGGCACCTCCGGCGCGGGCAAGGCGACCAAGCCGCACCTGCTCGGCAGCGAGGTGATGGGGGACCTGTCGCCCTACCGCGTCGGCACCCACCAGCACGTCCCGGAGATCAAGCAGGCCACCGGGGCGACCGGCCTGTCGCTCACCCCGGTGCTCGCGCCGATGCCCCGGGGCATCCTGGCCACCGTGACCGCCGTGCCGGCCCGGGGCGTGGACCCCCGGGCGGTGCTCGCCGAGGCGTACGCGGACGCGCCCTTCGTGCACGTGCTGCCCGAGGGGGCCTGGCCGCACACCGCCGCCACCCTCGGCTCCAACTCCTGCCACCTGCAGGCCACCGTCGACGTCGACACCCGCCGGACCATCGTGCTCAGCGCGCTGGACAACCTCGGCAAGGGCGCCGCCGGCCAGGCCGTGCAGAACGCCAACCTCATGTTCGGCCTGCCGGAGACGACGGGCCTGTCCGTCTGGGGGATCGCACCATGAGTGTCACGACTCCGCGGGGGTTCCGGGCGGCCGGGGTGGCCGCCGGGCTCAAGGCCAGCGGGGCGAGCGACGTCGCGCTGGTCGTCAACGACGGCCCGGACGCCGGGGTCGCCGCCGTGTTCACCGCCAACCGGGTCAAGGCCGCGCCGGTGCTCTGGACCCAGCAGGTGGTCCGCGGCGGCGTCGTCCGCGCCGTGGTGCTCAACTCGGGCGGAGCCAACGCGTGCACCGGCCCGGCCGGCTTCCAGGACACCCACGCCACCGCCGAGCACGCCGCCGCCGCGCTGACCTCGGCCAGCCCCCGGCTGATGCTCGGGGCCGGCGACGTGGCGGTCTGCTCGACCGGCCTGATCGGCGAGCGGCTGCCGATGCAGAAGCTGCTCCCCGGCGTACGCGCCGCGATCCGTGGCCTGTCCCGCGACGGCGGCCCGGCGGCGGCCGAGGCCATCATGACCACGGACACCCGCCCCAAGACCACGGTGGCGCGGGGCAGCGGCTGGACCGTCGGCGGCATGGCCAAGGGCGCCGGCATGCTCGCCCCGGCGATGGCCACCATGCTCTGCGTGCTGACCACCGACGCGGTGGCCGGGCCGGAGGCCCTCGACGCCGCGCTGCGCGAGGCGTGCCGGGTCACCTTCGACCGGATCGACTCCGACGGCTGCATGTCGACCAACGACACGGTGCTGCTGCTGGCCAGCGGCGCGAGCGGCATCGCGCCGACGCCGGCCGAGCTGACCGCCGCGGTCACCGCCGCCGCGCACGACCTGGCCCAGCAGCTCGTCGCCGACGCCGAGGGCGCCACCAAGCAGATCGCCGTCGACGTGGTCGGCGCGGCGAGCGAGGACGACGCGGTCGAGGTGGGGCGGTCGGTGGCCCGCAACAACCTGGTCAAGACCGCGCTGTTCGGCAACGACCCGAACTGGGGCCGGATCCTCGCCGCCGTCGGCACCACCACCGCCGCCTTCGAGCCGGACGCGGTCGACGTCGCGGTCAACGGCGTCTGGGTGTGCCGCTCCGGCGCCGCCGCCGAGGACCGGTCGAAGGTCGACCTGACCGGGCGGGACGTCACCATCCGGATCGACCTGCACGCCGGCGACGCCGAGGCCACGATCTGGACCAACGACCTCTCCCACGCGTACGTGCACGAGAACTCGGCCTACTCGACATGAGCCTCACCACCGACCTCACCCGCGCCCAGGCCAAGGCCGCCACGCTGATCGAGGCCCTGCCCTGGCTGGCCCGCTTCTCCGGCTCGACCGTCGTGGTCAAGTACGGCGGCAACGCCATGGTCGACCCCGAGCTGCAGCGGGCCTTCGCCGCCGACATGGTCTTCCTGCGCTACGCCGGCCTGAAGCCGGTCGTGGTGCACGGCGGCGGCCCGCAGATCTCCGCCATGCTCGGCCGGCTCGGCATCGCCAGCGAGTTCCGGGGCGGCCTGCGGGTCACCACCCCGGAGGCGATGGACGTGGTCCGGATGGTGCTCGTCGGCCAGGTGGGCCGGGAGCTGGTCGGGCTGATCAACGCGCACGGTCCGTTCGCGGTCGGCCTCTCCGGCGAGGACGCGGGCCTGTTCACCGCCGTGCGGCGGCCCGCGTACGTGGACGGGGAGCCGGTCGACGTCGGGCAGGTCGGCGACGTCGAGTCGGTCGACGTCTCGGCGGTCACCGACCTGATCGCGGCCGGGCGGATCCCGGTGATCTCCACCGTCGCGCCGGACGCCGACGGCGTGCTGCACAACCTGAACGCCGACACCGCCGCCGCCGCGCTCGCGGTCGCCCTCGACGCCCGCAAGCTGGTCGTCCTCACCGACGTGCCCGGCCTCTACGCCGACTGGCCGGACACCGGCAGCCTGATCAGCGAGATCACCACCGACGAGTTGGCGAAGCTGCTGCCGTCGTTGTCCAGCGGCATGGTGCCCAAGATGGAGGCCTGCCTGCGGGCCGTGCGGCAGGGGGTGCCCGCCGCGCACGTGGTCGACGGCCGGGTCGCCCACTCCACGTTGCTGGAGGTCTTCACCTCGGAAGGGTTCGGAACCATGGTCGTGAGCGCGAGGAGTGAGCTTGCGAGCCCCGCAGTCGCGAACAAGGAGGGCACCGTGAGCGCGAGGAGTGCGGGAGCGCAGCGACCAAGCCCCGCAGTCGCGAACAAGGAAGGCACGGTCCCGTCATGAGCACGCTCGTCGAGCGCTGGTCGCAGTCGATGATGGACAACTACGGAACGCCGCCGCTGGCCCTCGTCTCCGGCTCCGGCGCCGTCGTGGTCGACGAGGCCGGCCGGGAATACGTCGACCTGGTCGGCGGGATCGCGGTCAACGCCCTCGGCCACGCCCACCCGGCCGTGGTGGCCGCCGTGTCGAAGCAGGTCGCCACCCTCGGGCACGTCTCCAACCTCTACGTCGCCGAGCCGCCGGTGGCCCTGGCCGAGCTGTTGCTGGCCCTGGCCGGCCGGTCCGGCCGGGTCTTCTTCGCCAACTCCGGCGCGGAGGCCAACGAGGCGGCGTTCAAGCTGTCCCGGCTCACCGGCCGCACCCACGTGGTCGCCACCCGGGGCGGCTTCCACGGGCGGACGATGGGCGCGCTGGCGCTGACCGGCCAGCCGGCCAAGGCCGACCCGTTCCGCCCGCTGCCCGGCGACGTCAGCCACGTCGACTACGGCGACGTCGCCGCGCTGGAGGCGGCCGTCACCGACGCCACGGCCATGGTGATCCTGGAGCCGGTGCAGGGCGAGAACGGTGTCGTGGTCCCGCCGGCCGGCTACCTGGCCGCCGCCCGGCGGATCACCGCCCGGCACGGCGCGCTGCTGGTGCTCGACGAGGTGCAGACCGGCATCGGCCGCACCGGGCACTGGTTCGCCCACCAGGCCGAGGGCGTCGAGCCCGACGTGGTGACCCTGGCCAAGGGGCTCGGCGGCGGTCTGCCCCTCGGCGCCTGCCTGGCCTTCGGCCGGGCCGCCGACCTGCTCGGCCCCGGCATGCATGGCACCACGTTCGGCGGCAACCCGGTCAGCTGCGCCGCCGCCCTGGCGGTGGTGGGCACCATCGCGCACGAGGGACTGCTCGACCACGTCAAGCGGATCGGCGAGCGGCTGCGTCGGGGCATCGAGGCGCTCGGCCACCCGCTGGTCGACGGCGTACGCGGCGCGGGCCTGCTGCTCGGCGTGGTGCTCGCCGCGCCCGTGGCGAAGGTGCTCGCCGAGGCACTGCGGGAGACCGGCTTCCTGGTCAACCCGGTGCAGCCCGGCGTGGTACGGCTCGCCCCGCCGCTGATCCTGACCGCCGCCCAGGCCGACGCCTTCCTGGCCGCTCTTCCTGCGGCCCTCGACGCGGCCTCCCCGGCCGCCGCCGGCACCACCCCGGCCGCCGCCGGCACCTCCCCGGCCGTCGCCGGCGAGAGCCCGGCCGCCGCGACCACCGCGACCACGACGGAGACGAGCGCATGATCCGGCACTTCCTGCGGGACGACGACCTGACCCCCGCCGAGCAGTCGGCCGTGCTCGAGCTCGCGGCGCGGATGAAGGCCGACCGGTTCGGCCACCGGCCGCTGGCCGGCCCCCGGTCCGTGGCGGTGCTGTTCGACAAGCAGAGCCTGCGCACCCGGTTCTCGTTCGACGTCGGCATCGCCGAACTCGGCGGGCACCCCCTGGTGGTGGACACCCAGGTCACCCACTTCGGGCGTGGCGAGACCCTCGGCGACGCGGGGCGGGTCCTCTCCCGCTACGTCGCGGCGATCGTGCTGCGCACGCACGGCGACGACCGGATCGCCGAGGTTGCCGACGCCGCGACCGTGCCGGTCGTCAACGCGCTCACCGACGGGTTCCACCCCTGCCAGCTCCTGGCCGACCTGCTCACGGTCCGCGAGCACTGCGGCGGCACCGCCGGCCGGACGCTGGCCTACGTCGGCGACGCCGCCAACAACCTGTCCCACTCGTACCTGCTGGCCGGGGCGACCGCCGGGATGCACGTGCGGGTCGCCGGGCCGGCCACCTTCGGCCCCGACCCGGAGGTGCTCGCCCGGGCCGAGAAGATCGCCGCCGGCACCGGCGGCTCCGTGCAGGCGCTGACCGACCCCGTCGCGGCGGTGGCCGGGGCCGACGTGGTCGCCACCGACACCTGGACCTCGATGGGTCAGGAGTCCGACGGCCTGGACCGGATCACCCCGTTCCTGCCGTACCAGGTCAACGCCGCGCTGCTGGGCCACGCCGCGCCCGACGTGATCGTGCTGCACTGCCTGCCCGCGCACCGGGGCGAGGAGATCACCGACGAGGTGCTCGACGGCCCGCACAGCGCCGTGTTCGACCAGGCGGAGAATCGGCTGCACGCCCAGAAGGCGCTGCTGACGTTCCTCCTCGGGGCCGCGCCCGCCGCCCCGGACGCGGCGGCGCCGGGCGCCGCCGCGACCAGGGAGACTTCATGACCGCCCCGCTGACCCGCGCCGCCCGCCACGCCCGCCTCGTCGAGCTGATCCGCGACAAGGCGATCCACTCGCAGACCGAGCTGGCCGACCTGCTCGCCGGCGACGGCATCCAGGTCACCCAGGCCACCCTGTCCCGCGACCTCAAGGAGTTGGGCGCGGTGACCGTACGCGGCGGCGACGGGCGGGCCGTCTACCTGATCCCCGAGGACGGCCACCGGCCGCTGCGCGACGCCGAGGCGGCGCCGGCCCGGCTGGTCCGGCTGCTGCGGGAGCTGCTCAACGGGGTCGACTCCAGCGGCAACATCGCCGTGCTGCGCACCCCGCCGGGCGCAGCCCACTACCTGGCCAGTGCGTTGGACCGAGCGGGCCTGCCCGAGGTCGTCGGCACCATCGCCGGCGACGACACCATCCTCGTCGTGGCCCGCGAGGCCGTCGGCGGGGCCGCGCTCGGCGACAAGCTCGCCGGCTGGGCCCGCGGGGAAGAGAACGTTGAAGGGAGCACCACACCATGACCGAGCGGGTCGTTCTTGCCTACTCCGGGGGGCTCGACACCTCCGTCGCCATCCCGTACCTCGCCGAGCAGACCGGCGCCGAGGTGGTCGCGGTCGCGGTCGACGTCGGGCAGGGCGGCGAGGACCTCGACGCCATCCGGCAGCGCGCCCTGGACTGCGGCGCGGTCGAGTCGGAGGTGGTCGACGCGCGCGACGAGTTCGCCGCCGAGTACTGCCTGCCGGCCATCCGTGCCAACGCGCTCTACATGGACCGCTACCCGCTGGTCTCCGCGCTGTCCCGGCCGCTGATCGTCAAGCACCTGGTGGCCGCGGCCCGCAAGCACGGCGGCACCATCGTGTCGCACGGCTGCACCGGCAAGGGCAACGACCAGGTCCGCTTCGAGGTCGGCCTGGGCGCGCTCGCGCCCGACCTGAAGATCATCGCGCCGGCCCGGGACTTCGCCTGGACGCGGGACAAGGCGATCGCCTTCGCCGAGGAGAAGGGGCTGCCGATCGACGTGTCGGCGAAGTCGCCGTACTCCATCGACCAGAACCTGTTCGGGCGCGCCGTCGAGACGGGCTTCCTGGAGGACATCTGGAACAGCCCGATCGAGGACCTGTACTCGTACACCGCCGACCCGGCGCAGGAGCGCGACGCCGACGAGGTCGTGATCACCTTCGACGCCGGCGTCCCGGTGGCGATCGACGGCGAGACCGTCACCCCGTACCAGGCGATCCTGGAGCTCAACCGGCGCGCCGGCGCCCAGGGCGTCGGCCGGCTCGACATGGTCGAGGACCGCCTCGTCGGCATCAAGAGCCGCGAGGTGTACGAGGCGCCCGGCGCGATCGCGCTGATCACCGCCCACCAGGAGCTGGAGGCGGTGACCGTGGAGCGGGACCTGGCCCGGTTCAAGCGCGGCGTCGACCAGCGCTGGGGCGAGCTGGTCTACGACGGCCTCTGGTTCTCCCCGCTGAAGAACAGCCTGGACGCGTTCATCGACGACGCGCAGCGGCACGTCAGCGGCGAGGTGCGGCTCGTCCTGCACGGTGGCCGGGCCACCGTCACCGGCCGGCGCTCCGAGGCCAGCCTCTACGACTTCGGCATGGCCACCTACGACACCGGCGACACGTTCGACCAGTCCCTGGCCAAGGGTTTCGTCCAGCTCTGGGGCCTGCCGAGCAAGATGGCCGCCGCGCGGGACGCCCGGCTGGGCGGCTGAAGATCGTGGGCATCACAATGGGCGGCGTGGACGACAAGAGCCTGACCGAGAACAGCGCCGCCGCCAACCGCACCAGCCTCTGGGGCGGCCGGTTCGCCGGCGGTCCAGCAGAGGCCCTGGCCCGGCTGTCGGTGAGCGTGCAGTTCGACTGGCGCCTCGCTCCGTACGACATCGCGGGTTCCCGGGCGCACGCCCGGGTCCTCGCGGGCGCGGGCCTGCTCGACCCGGAGGAGCTGGGCCGCATCCTCGCCGCCCTGGACGACCTGGAGGCCGCCTGCGCCTCCGGGCAGTTCCGCCCCACCGTCGACGACGAGGACGTGCACACCGCGCTGGAGCGCGGGCTGCTGGAGCGCCTCGGCAGCCTCGGCGGCAAGCTGCGCGCCGGCCGGTCCCGCAACGACCAGGTCGCCACCGACCTGCGGCTCTACCTGCGCGACCACGCCCGGGGCGTGGCGTCGCGGCTGGTCGAGCTGGCCGAGGCGTTGGTCGAGCAGGCCGGGCGGCACGTGGACACCGCCGCGCCGGGGATGACCCACCTCCAGCACGCCCAGCCGGTCACCTTCGGGCACTGGCTGCTCGCCCACGTGCAGCCGCTGCTGCGCGACCTGGAACGGCTGCGCGACTGGGACCACCGCACGGCGATCAGCCCGCTCGGCGCGGGCGCGCTGGCCGGTTCCGGCCTGCCGCTGGACCCGGTGGCCGTCTCCAAGGAGCTGGGCTTCCGCACGTCCTTCGCCAACTCCATGGACGCCGTGGCCGACCGGGACTTCGTCGCCGAGTTCCTCTTCGTCACCGCGATGGTCGGGGTGCACCTGTCCCGCCTCGGTGAGGAGGTGGTGCTCTGGACGTCGCAGGAGTTCGGTTGGGTGGAGCTGGACGACGCCTTCGCCACCGGCTCGTCGATCATGCCGCAGAAGAAGAACGCGGACATCGCCGAGCTGGCCCGGGGCAAGTCCGGCCGCCTCGTCGGCGGGCTGATGAGCGTGCTCACCATGCTCAAGGGCCTGCCGATGACCTACGACCGGGACATGCAGGAGGACAAGGAGCCGGCCTTCGACGCGGTCGACACCCTGGAGCTGCTGCTGCCGGCCCTGGCCGGGATGATCTCCACGATGACCGTCCGGGTGGACCGCCTCGTCGCCGCCGCGCCGGTGGGCTTCTCGCTGGCCACCGAGGTGGCCGACTGGCTCGTCCGCCGGGGCGTGCCGTTCCGCGACGCGCACGAGATCACCGGGAAGCTGGTCGCGCTCTGCGTGGCCCGGGACTGCGCCCTCGACGAGGTCTCCGACGCCGACCTCGCGGCGGTCAGCGAGCACCTCGACCCGTCCGTGCGGGACGTGCTCTCGGTCCGGTCGGCGCTCGCCGCCCGGACCACCCCCGGCTCGACCGGCCCCGGCCCGGTCGCCGACCAGCTCGCCACCGCCGCGGACAAGCTGGCCGGCTGGCGGGAGTGGGCCGCCGAGCGGGTCGTGCCGCGCTGAGTGCGTGACCCCGCGCGGCGCGACCGGCGCCGCGCGGGGCTCAGGCCGTCGGCCGCTCCCGCTTCGGCAGCTTCGCCACCACCGCGTCGTACGACGCGTCGACCGCCTCGGTCAGCTCCTCGTCGTCGATCCCGCCGGCCAGGCGCAGCGTGTTCCAGCCGGAGCGCCCGATGTACGGCGAGGCTCGCGCGTCGCCCGGGTGCCGGTGCAGCCACTCGTCGGCGATCTCCCGGCTCGGGCCGCACTTCACCCCGACCGTCGGGTCGTCGGCGCCGGCGGAGCCGAGGAAGGCGAAGATCCGGCTGCCGACCTTCACCACCTCGTCGCCCTCCCACGGCTGGTCCAGCCAGGCGCCCGGCTTGCCCAGGCAGTACGCCAGCATCTCCTCGCGCGTCATCGCGTCCTCCTCGACACCGATCCCGCGCCCAGTCTGGCCCATCGGGGGCGTCAGTCGGTGGCGGCGGTGCGGGCGGAGAGCCGCTCGAAGCGCTGCTTGGCGGCCTGCGCGCTGCCCAGCCCGAGCCCGTACGCGATCTGCTGCCAGGTCAGCCCGCGGCCGCGGGCCAGCGTCAGCAGCCCCGCCTCCATGGCGTCGACCTCGGCGCGCAGGTGCGGCACGAGGGTGAGGGCCGCGACGAGGTCCGCGTCGTCGACCCGCTCCTCCCCGGGCTCCACCTCGGCCCCGCCGGCAGCGAGTGCCGTGACCAGCGCGACTGCCTCGTAGGTGTCCGGGACGTAGGGGTTGGTGTGGCGGCGGCGGCGCGTCTCGGTGCCGGCGTGCCGCTCGGTGATCCGGTGCAGCGCGTCGTACGTGCGGTGCGCCCGGGCCCGGCCGGCGTCGGGCGTGGTGAAGGAGTCGGTCATGACCCGACCCCATCATGTCAACGTATAGTTGTCAACGATCCGTTGATATGCCGGAGCCGTCGAGCGCCGGAACACGGCGGTGTCGGGGCCGGATAGGGTCGGGCCCGTGGTGGCGTCCTCCGACCGCCGTCCCGCCGACCTCGCGGGGCTGGCCGACCTGCTCTCCGGGCCCGTGGTGCCGGCCGCGCGCGGCCTGCTCGGCTGCCGGCTCGCCGCCGGCGGCGTCACCGTCCGGATCACCGAGGTCGAGGCGTACGCCGGTACGGCCGGCGACCCCGCGTCGCACGCCCACCGGGGCCGCACCCCGCGCAACGCGGTGATGTTCGGTCCGGCCGGGCACGCCTACGTCTACTTCACCTACGGCATGCACTGGTGCATGAACGTGGTCACGGGGCCGGACGGGGAGGCGTCGGCCGTGCTGCTGCGCGCCGGCGAGGTGGTCGACGGGCTCGACGTCGCCCGGGCCCGGCGCGCCGCCGTACGCCGGGACGTCGACCTCGCGCGGGGGCCCGCCCGGCTCTGCGCGGCGCTGGGCATCGACAAGGGCGTCTACGGCCGCTACCTGCTCGGCGACGGCCCCGTCCGGCTGCGTCCGGCTGACCGGCCGGTGCCGGCGGACGCGGTGGCCGCCGGCCCGAGGGTGGGCGTGACGGGGGCGCACGACGTCCCCTGGCGGTTCTGGATCGCCGGCGACCCCACGGTGAGCGCCTACCGCCGGCACGTCCCGCGCAGCCGCTGAGCCTCCGGTCGCCCCGCTTGTCGGCGTGACGGCGCCCACCACGGTCGCCTCCGCGCGTGGAATAGTTGACTCGTCAAATATGTTGTGCGGTGCGATACGGGAACCGCACCGGCCCCGGCCGGACAACGCGAGGAGCTGGTCATGCAGTTCGGAGTCTTCACCGTCGGCGACGTCACGGTCGACCCGACCAACGGTCGCGAGCCGACCGAGCATGAGCGGATCAAGGCGATGGTCACCATCGCGCTGAAGGCCGAGGAGGTCGGCCTGGACGTCTTCGCCACCGGCGAGCACCACAACCCGCCGTTCGTGCCGTCGTCGCCCACCACCATGCTGGGATACGTCGCGGCCCGCACCGAGCGCCTGCTGCTGTCCACCTCGACCACGCTGATCACCACCAACGACCCGGTGAAGATCGCCGAGGACTACGCGATGCTCCAGCACCTCGCCGACGGCCGGGTGGACCTGATGATGGGGCGCGGCAACACCGGGCCCGTCTACCCGTGGTTCGGCCAGGACATCCGCAACGGCATCCCGCTCGCCATCGAGAACTACGACCTGCTGCGCCGGCTCTGGCGCGAGGACGTGGTCGACTGGAAGGGCCGCTTCCGCACCCCGCTGCAGTCGTTCACCTCGACGCCGCGCCCGCTCGACGGCGTGCCGCCGTTCGTCTGGCACGGCTCGATCCGCAGCCCGGAGATCGCCGAGCAGGCGGCCTACTACGGCGACGGCTTCTTCGCCAACCACATCTTCTGGCCGAAGGAGCACACCCAGCGGATGGTCGGGCTCTACCGGGAGCGGTACGCGCACTACGGCCACGGCTCGGCCGACCAGGCCATCGTCGGGCTGGGCGGGCAGGTGTTCATGCGGCGCAACTCGCAGGACGCCGTGCGGGAGTTCCGGCCGTACTTCGACAACGCCCCCGTCTACGGGCACGGCCCGTCGCTCGAGGAGTTCAGCGCGCAGACCCCGCTGACCGTGGGCAGCCCGCAGCAGGTCATCGACCGTACGCTGGGCTTCCGCGACTACGTCGGCGACTACCAGCGCCAGCTGTTCCTCATGGACCACGCCGGCCTGCCGCTGAAGACCGTGCTGGAGCAGCTCGACCTGCTCGGCGAGGAGGTCGTCCCGGTGCTGCGCAAGGAGTTCGACTCGCTGCGCCCGGCGCACGTGCCCGAGGCGCCGACGCACGCGTCGCTGCGGGCCGCCGAGCAGGCCGGGGCGGGCACGGAGGCCGGCCGATGACCCGCCGCACCCTCGCCGTGGTGTCGGCCGGGCTCGGTCAGCCCTCGTCGACGCGACTGCTCGCCGACCAGCTCGCTGCGGCCACCCGCGACGAGCTGGCCCGGCGGGGCGACGACGTGGACCTGCGCCCCGTCGAGCTGCGCGAGCACGCCCACGACATCGTCAACCACCTGCTCACCGGCTTCCCGCCGCCCGCCCTGCGGGAGGTGCTCGACACGGTCACCGGCGCGGACGGGCTGATCGCCGTCACGCCGATCTTCAACGCGTCGTACAACGGGCTGTTCAAGTCCTTCTTCGACCTGGTCGACTCGGGCGCGCTGGCGGACCGGCCGGTGCTGGTCGGCGCCACCGGCGGCACCGCCCGGCACTCGCTCGCCCTGGAGCACGCCCTGCGGCCGATGTTCGCCTACCTGCGGTCGGTCGTGGTGCCCACGGCGGTCTTCGCCGCGCCCGAGGACTGGTCCGACGGCGGCGCCGACGGTGCGCTGCGCGCGCGGATCGCCCGCGCCGGGGGCGAGCTGGCCGACCAGATCCAGCGACGCCCGCCGGCCGCCGGCCCCGCCGACCCGTTCGCCCTCACCACCAGCTTCGAGGAACTGCTCGGGGGCCGGGGCCACTGACCGCCGCCGACCCGCCGGCCCGTCGTGGGCCGGCGGGTCCGCGCCGGCTCAGCGGGCGTGGCCGTACGGGTGGGCGACCAGCACCGGGCAGCGCGCGTGCTGCACCAGGGCCTGGCTGACCGAGCCGAGCAGCATCCCGGCGAACCCGCCCCGGCCCCGGGAGCCGACCACCACCAGCGCCGCCTCGCGGCTCGCCTCGATCAGCGCCTGCTCCGGCTTCGCCGCCCGGAGCACCCGCTCCTCGACGGCCAGCCCGGGGTGGCTGCCGCGCACCGCCGCCCCGGCGGTGGCCAGCAGCTCGGCGGACTCCGCGTGCGTGGCGGCAGGCCTCTCGGCCGCCTCGTCCGGCGCGCGGTGCGCCCCGTCCGGCGGCCGGACGTGCGCCAGCACCAGCCCGAGCCCGCGCCGGGTCGCCTCGTCGGCGGCGTACCCGACGGCCAGTTCGGCGGGCTCCGAGCCGTCCACCCCGACCAGCACCGGCCCGTCGACCGGGATCGGTTCCTCGGCCGGGCGGACCACCAGCACCGGGCAGCGCGCGTGCGCGGCCACCTGCGTGCCGACCGAGCCGAGCAGCAGCCCCGCGAAACCGCCCAGGCCGCGGCTGCCCACCACCACCAGCTCCGCCCGCCGGGACTCCTCGACGAGCGTCGCGCCCGGCCCGCCGGCGACCTGGCGCACCTCCACGGCCAGCCCCGGCCAGCGTTCCACGAGGTCGGCGGCCGTCTGCTCCAGCATCTTCTGCCCCTGCTCGGTCGGGGCCGGCAACCCCAGGTCGTACGGGTTGACCGGCACGCCGTAGCCGAGCGGATGCAGGTAGCCGTGCACCAGGTGCAGGGGGCGGGACCGCAGCACGGCGGCCCGGGCGGCGTGCTCCGCCGCCACCAGGCTCGACGGCGATCCGTCCACACCCACCACGACGGGTCGATTCATCAGCTCTCCCAGAGGTCGATCAGGTCATTGTCGACGCGGCTCCACCGGCGTACCCGGATTTCCCCGACGCGCCGCCCGTCGAACCGGACCTGTCACCGCGCCCGCCGGCCACCCGGCGAGGCCCGGCGCACCGGCTTCCACGCCGCGCCGGCGCACCGGCCGTCCACGGGCCCCGTCGCGCCGGCCAGGGGAGCGGCCGACGCGACGGGAAGGGTGGTGGCCGGGAAGGTCAGGACGCGTCGGCCCGCTTCGGGTGCCGCACGATCGCCACCGGGGAGTGCGCGTGGTGCAGCACGGCGTGGCTGACGGAGCCGAGCAGCAGTCCGCTCAGTGGGCCCCGCCCGCGCGCCCCGACGACCACCAGCTGGGCCGCCTCCGACTCGTCGACCAGCACCCGGGCCGGGGAGCCCCGGACCAGCCGGTGCCGCACCGGCACGTCCGGGTAACGCTCGGCGAAGCCGGCGACAGACTCGGCGAGTACGCGCTCCTCCTCAGCGGCGTAGGCGTCCAGGTCGTACACCAGGGGCAGGATGTCGCCCGGACCGACCGGCGAGGGGAAGAGCCAGGCCTGCACCGCGATTAGCGGGGCGCCCCGGTGGGACGCCTCCTCGAAGGCGAACGCGACGGCCTCGGTGGAGTTCGCGGAGCCGTCGACGCCCACCACCACCGGACCGTCGGCGCGCGGCTCGCCGCGCACCACGAGGACCGGGCACAGCGCGTGGGCGGAGACCTGCACGGTCACCGAGCCGATCAGCAGCCCGGCGAAGCCACCCAGACCGCGGTGCCCGAGCACCACCAGCGCGGCGTCCCGGGACTCGTCGAGCAGGACGGGGGTCGCCGCGCCGTCGACCACCACACCGGTGACCGCCACCTCGGGGGCGGCCTTGCCGGCCTCGGCGATCGCCTCGGCGACGTACCGCTCGGCCTGGTTGCGCAGGCCGGCGCCGGCCGGCGCGCCCGGCACCGGGTCGACCGGGACGCGGGTCAACGGCCAGATGAAGGCGTGCACCACCCGCAGCGGACGCTGCCGCTGCGCCGCCTCCCGCGCCGCCACCCGGACCGCGTCCAGTGCGGCGGCCGAACCGTCCACACCCACCACGACGGGGGCACCGGTGTTGCTGGTCATGATTCCTCCTTGTTCACCTTCATCCTGCTCTGCCCGAACGCTACCGGTCAGAGGCGCCCGTCCCGGCCGTCGGGACCTTGGTCCCGATCCGCCGCTCCGACGGTCACGGCCGGGTCGCCCGCCGCCCGCGTGCCCTGGCAGCCCGCCGCCCGCGTGCCCTGGCCGGGCCCGCCGACCACGGCTGGTGTGACCGCGTCGTGCGGCTCGGTGCCCGACGACCCGGTGGCGGGGTCGACCGGTCGGCGGGCCAGCCGCAGCACCAGCCCGGGAAGCACGCTGACAGCGGCGCAGGCCAGCAGCTCCACCGCGCCGAGTGGCTCCGTACCGAGCAGCTCCCGCAGCGGGGGCAGCAGCACCCCGGCGACCTGGAGCAGCGCCGAGACCGCCACCGCGACCGGCAGCGCGCGGTTGCCGCGCCGGGCGCCGCCCGCCCGGGGTGCCC
Source organism: Micromonospora sp. NPDC047620 (assembly GCF_043205005.1). NCBI lineage: Bacteria > Bacillati > Actinomycetota > Actinomycetes > Micromonosporales > Micromonosporaceae > Micromonospora > Micromonospora sp. NPDC047620. The sequence continues at coordinate 117,573 of NZ_JBIDDG010000011.1, forward strand.
GGACCGCGAGCGCCACCCCGAGCTGGGCCAGGCCGAGGACCACGAAGACCACCGACTGCCACGGCCGGTCCGCGTGCGCGGCGGCCACGCCGGCGCCGAGCACCACGGCGGCGATCAGGGCGCCGGTGACCAGCACGTCCCGGCCCAGGCCGGCCCCGAGCACCGACTCCGAGGGAGAGCGGGGCGTCCGGCGCAGCGTGCCCGGCTCCGCCGGCTCCGCGCCCAGCGCCACGCCTGGCACGCCGTGGGTGAGCAGGTTCACCCAGAGAATCTGGGCCGGCAGCAGCGGCACGGCCAGCCCGAACAGCGGCCCGAGCAGCATCACCGCGATCTCGGCGACGCCCCCGGAGAGGGCGTAGCGCAGGAACCGCCGGATGTTGTCGTAGATGCGGCGGCCCTCGCCGATCGCCGCGGCCACGGTGGACAGGTCGTCGTCGACGAGCACCAGGTCGGCGGCCTGCCGGGCGACCTCCGTGCCGCTGCCCATCGCCACGCCGATGTCGGCGCGGCGCAGCGCCGGAGCGTCGTTCACCCCGTCGCCGGTCATCGCCACCACGTGGCCCCGGGACTGCAACCCGGCGATGATGTCGAGCTTCTGCTCCGGCTGTGTACGCGCGAACACCCGCGCCTGCGGGTGCGCCCGAGCCGGGTCGCCGTCGTCCCCGCGTACCAGCGGGTCGCCCTCGCGCCACAGCCCGAGCTGGCCGCCGATGGCCGCGGCGGTCGCGGGGTGGTCGCCGGTGACCAGCAGCAGCCGGACCCCGGCGTCGTCGAAGCTGCCCGCGATGTCGGCCGCTCCCTCGCGCAGCGGGTCGCCGACGGCGACCAGGCCCACCGGCCGCAGCCCGGTCGGCCGGGCGGGGTCCGCCGGCGGCGTGTCGGCCACGGCGGACGCGACCGCGAGCACCCGCAGCCCCTCGGCGGCCAGCCGGTGCGCGGCGGCCGACAGCTCGGCGATCTCCTCGGCGGAGGCGTCGACCAGCGGCGCGACCAGCACGTTCTCCGGCGCGCCCTTGCACACCACCAGATACCGACGGTCGCAGGAGCGGTGCACCGTGGTCATCCGGCGCAGCTCCTGGTCGAAGGGGTGCTCGGCGACCCGGGGCCAGGCGGCGCGGGTGGTCTCCGGCTCCAGCCCGCAGCGGGCGGCGAACGCGACCAGCGCCGCCTCCAGCGGGTCGCCCACCGCGGCCCACTCCGGCCGCTCGTCGGTGGGCGGCGCCAGCGTGGCGTCGTTGCAGAGCAGCCCGGCCCGCGCCAGGCGGCGCAGCTCGTCCGGTACGGCCACCGGCTCGCCCCCGTGGTGCACGGCCCCCCGCGGCGCGTAGCCGGTGCCGGTGACGCCGTAGCGGGAGCCGTCGGCCGTGACGGCGTGCTGCACCGCCATCCTGCCCTCGGTGAGGGTGCCGGTCTTGTCGGAGGCGATCACGGTGACGGAGCCGAGCGTCTCCACCGCGTGCAGCCGCCGGGGGATCGCCCGCGCCCCGGCCATCCGGCGGGCGCCGAGGGCCAGGGCGAGGGTGACGACCGCCGGCAGCGACTCGGGCACGGCCGCCACCACGAGGCTCACCGCGGTGACCGCCATGTCGACCACCGGCCGCCCGCCGACCACGCCCACGACGAACACCAGCCCGGAGAGCACCACCGCGGCGAAGCCGAGGAGCCGGCCGAGCCCGGCGAGACGGCGCTGCAACGGGGTGGCGGCGGGCCGGGTGGACGCCACCAGGGCCGTGATCCGGCCGAGCGCGCTCGCGGCGCCGGTGCGCACCACCGTGCCGGTGGCCCGCCCGGTGGTGACCACCGTGCCCGCGCTGGCCTCCTCGCCGGCGGCCCGGCCCACGGGCACCGACTCGCCGGTCAGCGCCGACTCGTCGAGGGTCAGCCGGGCGGCCTCGGCCAGGAGCAGGTCGGCGGGGACCACGTCGCCGGCCTCGACCCGCACCAGGTCGCCCCGGACCAGGTCGGCGGCGGGCAGGACCAGGTCCCGCCCGTCACGGACGACTCGGGCGGTGGGCGCCGCGAGCTGGTCCAGCGCGGCGATCGCCCGGTCGGCGCGGACCTCCTGCACCACGCCGATGGCGGTGTTCACCAGCACGACCAGCACGATCACGGCGGTGTCCGGGTAGTCCCGCAGCACGGTGGTGACCACGGCGGCGGCCAGCAGCAGCGCCACCAGCGGGTCGGTGAGCTGGTGCAGGACCCGGGTGGCCAGGTGCCGGCGGGGCGGGGCGACCGCCGCGTTCGGGCCGTCGGCCCGCAGGCGGGCGGCGGCCTCCGCCGAACTGAGCCCGGTCGCCGGCCTGGTCGAGGTGTCAACGGGCACCGCTGGGCCCCCGTCCTCGCCGTTCCCCGGACGTTCCCACATCACTCTCCGCCCTGCCGCGGCGCCGTTCCGGCGCATCGTCCCGGTTCCACCCTCGCTCCGTCGGGGACGGGCCGACCAGGGCAGTTCGCCCGCGCGGCCCGGGACCAACGGCCCTGTCGCCAAGGGATACGGCGCGGTGTACTGGGAGGCAGGACGACCGACCGTCGCAGGGCCCGCGCCACCGCCGCGTCCTCCCGACGAAAGGGGCACCCGCATGACGACGCTCGACGTGCTCCGCGCGCACCCGTTCCTCGCCGGCCTGCCCGAGCCGTGGCTGCCCCGGCTGGCCGGATACGCCCGGCCGGTGGTGTGGCACCCCGGGCACCGGCTGTTCCGGGCCGACCAACCGGCGGAGCGTTTCTGGCTGGTCCGCGCCGGCCAGGTGGCGCTCGACTTCCCGGTGCCCGGCCGGGGCGACGTGGAGATCGAGACGATCGGTCCGGGCGGGGTGCTCGGGTGGTCGTGGCTGTTCCCGCCGTACCGCTGGCAGTTCGGGGCGGTGGCGGCGCAGCGCAGCACGGCGGTGGAGTTCACCGCCCCGGGGGTGCGCCGGCTGATGGAGTCCGACGACGCGCTCGGCCGGCAACTCACCACCCGCTTCATGAGCGTGGTGGTGGACCGGCTGCACGCGGCCCGGGGCCGGCTGCTCGACCTGTACGGCTATCCCGCGGTCGCCCCGCCCGCCGCCTGATCGCGTACCGGTGAACTGCTCTGGGTGGACATCCGCGCCGGTCGGCTGTGGCGGGGGCGGTTCGGCGGCGACCGGATCGAGGTGCTGGCCGGGTACGACGTGGGGACGGCGACCGGGGCCGTGGCGCCACTCGCCGCCGCCGGGGCGGGCTGGGTCGTGGCGGCCGGGCGGGGGTTCCGGCACGTCGCGGCCGACGGCACGGTACGCCCGCTCGGCGGTGACGTCGCCGCGCCGCACACCCAGATGAACGACGGCGGCTGCGACCCGTACGGCCGGTTCCTCGCCGGAAGCCAGATCCTGGGCGGCGCGGAGCCCTGGTCCGGCGCGCTCTACCGGCTGGAGCCGGACGGCTCGGTGGCGACGGTGCTGGACGGCATCGGGTGCGCGAACGGGCTCGGGTTCGATCCGGCGGGGGAGACGATGTACCACGTGGACAGCCGGCGCCGGCGAGTCACCGGCTACCGCTACGACCCGGCGACCGGCGAGGCCGGCGACCCGCGGGTGCTCGTCGACTGCGACGACGCCACCCCCGACGGGCTCTGCGTCGATACCGAGGGCTGCCTCTGGGTCGCGATGTGGGACGGCTGGTGCGTCCGCCGCTTCGCCCCGGACGGCACCCCGCTGGCACGGGTGCGGCTGCCGGTGCCCCGGCCGACCGCCGTCTGCCTGGTCGCCGGCACCCTCGTGGTGACCACGGCCTGGATCGGGCTGGACGAGGCGACCCGGCGGGCGGCACCGGACAGCGGCCGGATCTTCGCCGTCGAGGTCGGGATCGACGGGCCACCGGCGCACACCTGGAGGGCGCAGTGAAGATCACACACCTGGAGCTGCTGACCGTGCCGCAGGACGCGAGCGCCATGCTGCTGGTGGTCGTGCACACCGACTCCGGCGAGTACGGCGTGGGCGAGGTCGGCATGCGCTCCCGCTGGCGGGCCGTGCGCGGCGCGGTGGAGGACTTCGCCGCGCAGCTGGAGGGCGCCGATCCGAGCCGGATCGAACACCTCTGGCAGCTCCTCTCCCGGTCGGGGTTCTTCCCGGCGACCGGGGTGCTCGCCTCGGTGCTCGCCGCGATCGACGTGGCGCTGTGGGACCTGCGGGGCAAGACGCTCGGCGTGCCGCTTTACCAACTGCTCGGCGGCGCCTCCCGGGACCACGTCGAATGCTATGTGCACGTCCGCGTCGGCGACGCCAGGGACCCGGCCGCGACGGTGGCCGAGGCCGAGCGGCTCGTGGCGGCCGGATGGCGGTACATGCGGGTGCCGGCGAACAGCCCGGCCGCCGGCGGCGAGTACGACCAGCGGAGCGCACTGCGGCACACCGTCGCCACCGTGGAACGGCTCCGCGCCGCGTTGGGCGACGACGTCGAGTTGCTGCTCGACGTACACACCCGGTTGGAGCCCCCGCAGGCCGTGACGCTGTGCCGGGAGTTGGAGCCGTTGCGGCCGTACTTCGTCGAGGACCCGCTGCGCAGCGAACACCTCGACGGCTACCGGATGCTGCGCGGGCGCACCGCGGTCCCGCTCGCGGCGGGTGAACAGCTCGGCACGAAGTGGGAGTTCCGGCCGCTGATCGAGGGTGAGCTGATCGACCACGCCCGCGTCGACGTGGCCAACACGGGCCTCACCGAGGCCCGCAAGATCGCGGCGATGGCCGAGGTCCACCACATCAACCTGGCCACCCACAACCCGCTCGGCCCGGTCACCGCCGCCGCCTCCGCACACCTGAACCTGGTCCTGCCCAACGTCTCCGTCCAGGAGCAGCCGTGGCCCGAGTTCCCGCCCTCGCCGGTGCTGGCCGCCGGCCCCGTGCTGACTCCCGGCCGGATCAGGCCGGCGGAGCGGCCCGGCCTCGGCATCGAGCTCGACCTCGCCGCCGCGCGCCGGCTCGACCCACGCGGTCCGGCCCCGCTGCCGGTCTACCACCGTCGCGACGGCTCCTTCTCGAACTGGTGACCGGGATGCGGATACTGGTGACCGGCGCGGCCGGCGGGGTGGCCGGGCTGCTCGTGCCGCAACTCGCCGGAGAACACGAGCTGCGGCTGACCGACCTGCGTGCCCCGCAGCCGGTCGGGCCGGCGGAGGTGGTGCCCGGCGACCTCGCCGACCGGGGGTTCGCCGAGCGGCTCTGCGCCGGGGTGGACGCGGTCGTGCACCTGGCAGGGAACCCACGGCCGGGCGAGGACTGGGACCGGTTGCGCGGCCCCAACATCGAGGTGCCGACCGTGATCCTGGCGGCGGCCGCGGAGGCGGGCGTACGCCGGGTGGTGCTCGCCAGCTCGGTCCACGTCCTCGGCGGCTACCGCCCACCGGCCGCCCGGCCCGCGCCCGGCCCGATACGCGACTCGTGGCCACCACACCCGTGCTGCCGCTACGGCGCCACCAAGGTCTTCGGCGAGGCCGCCGCCCGGGTGTACGCGGACTCGGGTGCCCTCTCCGTGGTCTGTCTGCGCCTCGGCGGCTGCCGTCCCGTGCCGCCGACGCGTGGCTGGTTCGACACCTGGCTCGGCCCGGCGGACCTGGGCCAGGCGGTACGCCGCGCGCTGCGGGCCGACGTCCGATTCGGGGCGTACACCATCACCTCGGCGAACACCGAGGCTGTCTTCGACCTCGACGCGGCCAGGAGCGACCTGGGTTACGCGCCGGTCCTGGACTCGGAGGCGTACCGGGACAGCGTGCCCGACGGCCCGTCGACCCTGTGCCGGGGCGGGCAGGGCTGAGCCCGTCGCGGGTCAGCCCACCCGGTCGAGGAACTGCCGCGATCGCCGCACCACCAGCGCCGTCGCCTCCGCGTCGTACGACGGCAGCGAGCTGTCGGCGAACAGGTGCTGGTCGCCCGGGTAGACGCACAGCTCGCCCAGGTCGGCTCCGACCGTCGCGACCAGCTCGCGTGCGGCGTCGATGTCGCCTTCCAGCGCGAAGAACGGGTCTTTGTCCATGCCGTGGATCTGCACCGGGACCCCGGTGGGCCACGGCCCGACGGCCCACTCGCCGGTGATCGGGAGGCAGGCTTCGTAGAGCAGCGCGCCGCGCGCGCCGGGCCGGGTCTGGGCCATCCGCTGGGCCGTGCCGGCACCGAAGGAGAAGCCGGCATACACCACCTCTCCGGGGAGGTCGGCCACGGCCCGGTCGGCGCGCTCGTCGAGCACCTCACCTCCGATGCGCCGGGTCAGCGCGAGCCCGTCCTCGAGGGTCGCCGGTCGTTCGCCGTCGAACAGGTCCGGCGTGTGCACCGTGTGTCCGCCGGCGCGCAACTGCTCGGCGAACGCGCGCATCCCGTCGGTGAGTCCCTGCACGTGGTGGAACAGCACGACTTCGGCCATCTCTAAACTCCTGACATCGGACGGCGAGGATCAAACGATCCACAATTTTAGAACGGTCGAGAAATGTCGGTCAATGAGCGGATCCCGGACTACGACCTCGACGAGATGCTCGTGGTCACCGCGCCCGAGCAGCTGCGGGCGCTGGCCGACCCGCTGCGCGCCACTCTCCTGGAGCTGCTCCTCGAGCGGGCCGCCACGGTCACCGAGATGGCCCAGGCGGTCGACCGCCCCAAGAGCAGCGTCGCCTACCACGTGAACCTTCTCGTCGACGTCGGTCTCCTGCGCGTGGTCCGCACCCGCCGCGTTCGGGCGATCGAGGAGCGGTACTACGGCCGGGTCGCCCGTACGTTCTACGTCGGCGTGCTCAGCCGCAGCGAGGACAAGCAGGTCGCCGCCGCCATCAACGGGCTCGCGCAGGCGACCGCCGAGTCGGCCGCCGCCCACGCGGCCGACGACCTGCGGTGCACACTCGTGCACGCCCGAATTCCCGTCGAGGAGGTACGCAACTTCTGGGCGCAGGTCCAGGAACTCGCCCGCCGGTTCGCCCAGATCCCCCGGTCCGGCGACCAGGTGTACGGCTTCGTCGCCGGCCTCTACCCCACCGACGCTCCCACCCTCCCCGACGCCGAGCGCGGTCCAGCCGCATGAGCTCCGGCGCGCAATAGGACGACGCCGACAGCCATCGGATGCTGTCAATCGCGCCGTGCCGGCCGATCCGTCCGATGTACCCTGACCGGCAGGCCCTCCGGTCGGACGTCACACCCTTTCTGACCTGCCCCCGGCGACCGACGGCGGCGGTGTGGTGGCGAGCACGCGGTGCGGCAGCGGGTGACCGGCGCGTCGGGCGCGGAGCGCGGGTCGCGTCCACCGCCGTCGACCACCAGAGTTTCTGCCTGCACTTCCCCTCGACCGGGCGCGCCGGACCTTGGCCGTCGGCGCGGCGCAGGAGCAGGCGGCGATCCACCCGGCAGACAAGATCGCCGCAGCGGTTGCAGAGAGCGGGAGGCGCGGGTGTTCGACATGCGTCGGCGTGAGCCGGGCCGACGGCGGCGCGGCGCACGGTACGACTGATGGCAGGTGTCGCAGAACCGACGGAACGGGCGTGCCGATGACCGCCGGCAACCCGCGCGACCTCCTGAGGGATCACGGCGAGCCCCAGCGCGCCACCTACGTCGAGCTCTTCTTCGACGTGATCTTCGTCTTCGCGCTGACCCGGCTGTCCCACACCCTGTTCAGCGACCTCACCTGGCTCGGCGCGCTGCACACCGGGATCCTGCTCGCCGCGTTCTGGTGGGTCTGGGTCTTCACCGCCTGGACCACCAACCGCCTCAACCCCGCGCAGCCCGCGATCCAGTTCGTGATCATCCCGATCATGCTCGGCACCCCGATCATGGCGGGCGCGGTGCCTGAGGCGTTCGCCGGGGACGGCATGATCTTCGCCGCCGCCTACGTCCTCATCCAGGTCGGCCGCGCCCTGTTCGTCACGGTCGCGATGCACGGCCAGGAGGTGACGATCGGCTCCCTGCAGCAGTTCCTCACGTGGTCCGCCGTCATCCTCTGCGGACCGGCGATCTACCTGGCCGGCCGGGCCCGACTCGACTACCTGTCCTTCAGCCGGGTCGCCCTGTCCCGGGTGATCGGACTGCTCCTGCTGGTCGCGCTGGCACCCGTGGTCGCGTTCCTGCCACCGATCCTGATCGCCGTGGTGGCCGTCGTCATCCTCACCGGGATCGCCGTGACGGACGCCGTCTCCTGGAAGGTCCGCCCCAGCGAACCGACCCCGCCACCGCCGCCCAGTGGGCGAGAACCACGCCCGTAGCCCCGCCGCGCCGGTCGCCGGCGCACCAGCCGACGGTGGCCACCGGGTCGGTAGCGATGCATGTGCACCCTCCGATCGATTGTGGCGGCGACCTGACATGTCGAGTGTTCGCCATGCGCAGCCGTAGCGCGGCCACCCCCGCCTTCACGAAGCTTTGCCCCACCGGTACGTACCTCAGGTACCGGCAGAAGGAGGGCCAGGTCAATGCGAACCAGAAGATCGACGCTGCTCGGCGTCGCGCTCACCGCGACACTCGTCGCGACGGTCGGCACAAGCGCGCACGGCAAGCCGCCGGCGTCTGCCGGCGAGGTAACCGCCGCCGTACCCGCGACGTCGAAGGCGGCACAGGTCACCCTCGTCACCGGTGACGTGGTCACGGTGACGACGCAGGGCGGCAAGCCGGCGATCACCGTCACCCCGCACGACGGCCCGGTCGGCAACTTCCGCACCTACTCGGTCGGCACCGACGTGTACGTCGTGCCGCTGGCTGCCGAGCCACTCATCGCGACCGGCCAGGTGGACAGCCGGCTGTTCAACGTCACGGGCCTCATCGCGCAGGGCTACGACGACGCGCACGCCGCGTCGATCCCGCTGATCGTGAAGTATCCGGCCCGGGCGGGCAAGGCCGCCGCGCCGTCCGCCCCTGCCGGCAGCCGGGTGAAGCGGAGCCTGCCCAGCATCCGGGGCGCCGCCATCGCCGCCGACAAGAAGCAGGCCGCCACGTTCTGGGAGGCCGTCGACGACGACACCGCCAGGGCCCGTACCCCCAAGGCCCGGCTCGGCGGGGGCATCGAGCGTCTCTGGCTGGACGGCAAGGTGCACGCCCTGCTCGACCAGAGCGTGCCGCAGATCGGCGCGCCGGACGCGTGGGCAGCCGGATACGACGGCACCGGCGTGAAGGTCGCCGTGCTGGACACCGGCGCGGACCTGAACCACCCGGACCTGGCTGGCAAGATCGCTGAGAGCCAGAGCTTCGTGCCGGGTGAGTCTGTCCAGGACGGGCACGGGCACGGCACCCACGTCGCCGCCACGATCGCCGGCACGGGCGCGGCGTCCGGCGGCAAGTACAAGGGCGTCGCGCCCGGCGCGCAACTCGTCGTCGGCAAGGTGCTGAGCGACGTGGGTGGCGGCGAGGAGTCGTGGATCATCGCCGGGATGGACTGGGCGGCCCACTCGGGCGCGAAGGTCGTCTCGATGAGCCTGGGCGGTACGGCCGGCGACGGAGCCGACCCGATGTCCGAGGCGGTCGACCAGTTGACGGCCGAGACGGGCGTGCTGTTCACCATCGCGTCCGGGAACTCCGGGCCCGGGGCGACGACTGTCGGTTCGCCCGGCATCGCCGCGTCGGCGCTGACGGTCGGCGCCGTCGACCGTGCCGACGCGGTCACCTCCTTCTCCAGCCGTGGCCCGCTCGCCAGCGGCGCCCTCAAGCCGGAGATCACCGCCCCCGGCGCGAACATCGTCGCCGCCCGGGCGGCCGGCACCAGCATGGGTACCCCTGCGGGCGACCACTACACCGCCGCCAGTGGCACCTCCATGGCCACCCCGCACGTGGCGGGTGCGGCCGCGATCCTGGCCCAGCAGCACCCGGACTGGACTCCGGGGCGGCTGAAGGGCCAGCTCGTCAGCACGGCGAAGACCACGGCGGACACCTCGGTGTACGCCCAGGGCGCCGGCCGCACCGACGTGAGCCGCGCCGTACGGCAGACCGTGTCCGGGCCCGGCGTGGTCGACTTCGGCCTGCAGGCGTGGGAATCGACCGCCCCGGTCGCCAAACAGATCACCTACGTCAACGACGGTGACCAGCCGGTCACCCTCGCGCTGACGACCAAGGGCGCAGCCGGGCAGTTGCCGGCAGGGGCGCTGACGTTGGGCGCCGACACGGTGACCGTGCCGGCCCGCGGCACGGCCGACGTGACGGTCACCGCCAACAGCGGCGTGGTGCCGGTCGGGACGTACGGCGCGCACGTCAGCGCCGCCTCCGCCGACGGCGCGACGGTCGTGACGACGGCCGTCGGTTTCGTCCGGGATGCCGAGCGCTTCAACGTGAGCGTGAAGCTGACGGACCTGGACGGCAAGGCGCCGGCGTCCACCTACAGCAGCATCTGGGTCTTCGATCTCGACAATCCCGGGCCCGTCGACATCCACTTCATCCTCGGCGCCGAGGGCACCCTGGAGCTGAGGCTGCCCCGCGGCGAGTACGCCTTCGCATCGGGTACCTACCGGTTCACCCCTGACTATTTGCAGGTTCGGGACCACGTCTACGGCGCGGAATCAGGCGTGCTCGTCGACTCCGACCGCACCATCACCTTCGACGGGAGCAAGTCGAGCCAGGTCGGCATCCAGACGCCCAAGCCGAGCCAGCCGCAGCGCGTCCGGCTGGGGATGTCGCTGCTGAAGGACGACAAGTCGCTCATGTACGGCCTTCAGACCGAATTCAACGGCCACACGAAGCTGCACGCCATCCCGTCGCAGCTCAAGGACGAGAACCTCGAGCACCGGCTGGCCTGGACGCTGACCGCACCGTCGTTGGAGGCGCAGCTGGTCAGTCCCGGAGCCTTCCCGATCACGCCGGAGTACGTCGGCGGCTGGGTCGGCTCCGCGCGCTTCGACGGCACCCAGGTCCTGCGCGTGGTGGACGCCGGCATCGGACGACCGCAGGACTACGCGGGCAAGTCCGTCAAGGGCACGTTGGCGCTGGTACGGCGCAGCGACGACGTCACCCCGTCGCAGCAGATCGCGAACGCGGCGGCGGCCGGCGCCGGCATGATCATCATCTACAACGACGTCCCCGCCCAGTGGGGTACCGACGTCTACCGGACGGCGCCGACCGCCATCCCGGCCATGACCCTCTCCGGCGAGCAGGGCGCTCGACTGGCCGGTCTCGCCCGCCGAGGCGACGTCATGATCCAGCTCAAGGGGACGGCGGTGAGCCCGTACTCCTACGAGCTGCTCAAGTACCAGCACGGCATCTCGGCCGACCAGCGCTACCAGGTCAGCGCCGAGGAACTGGCCACGGTCGACACGTCCTTCCACGCCTCGACGCCCGGCACCGAAGCCGGATACGCGCGGCTCCTCACCTCGCCGCTGCAGCCCTTCATCGTCATGACCTTCATCCGGACGACCATGCCGAGGTCCCTCACCGAATACGTCACCGCCGGCCGGCCGACGTGGGAGATCATGGCACCGGCCGGCGTGTGGGAGTCGATCCCCGGCTTCCAGCAGACGCTCCCGTCGGTGTTCGAGCCCAGGCAGCGGCTGACCCGGGCATGGAACAAGCCCGTCGTCCGGTCCGCCATACCCGCCGGCCACCCGGAGGGAGCCGTCCGGATCGGCGACGTGGGCGTCGTGCTGACCACCGGACTCCTGGACACGGCGACCGGCCAGTTCTGGACGGTCCCGAACAACACCGACAAGGCACTGACCGCCGTGTACCGCGACGGCCAGTTGCTCGGGTCCGCTCCGGCCGCGGCGGTGGCCTTCCCGATGACGCCGGAGCGTGCCGAGTACCGCGTGGTGACGGACGTACGGCGGGACCAGCCGTGGTGGACGACCTCCACCAAGGTGAACACCGCCTGGACGTTCCACTCCCAGCGGGGCGGCGACCGTGCGCTTCTGCCGGTGCTGTCGGTCGGTTACGACCTCGACGTCGCTCTCGACAACAGCGTGCAGGCGCAGTCGACGGCCGACATCAGCCTCGACTTCTGGTACCCGAAGGGCCTGGCCGGCCCGCGGATCCGCGAGGCGAAGCTGTGGGCCTCCTACGACGACGGCGCCACCTGGCAGCAGGTGACCGTCACCGCCGGAGGTGACGCCACCGTCAAGGGCACCCTCAAGAGCCCGGCGCTGGAAGACACCAACGGTTTCGTCTCCCTGCGGGTGCAGGCCACCGACGCCGACGGCAACACCGTCGAGCAGACCGTGACCCGCGCCTACAAGCTGCGGGGATAACCGTCCCACGGTCGTCCCCGCCCGCGCCGCGGGCGGGGACGACCGGCCTTCCCGGTCAGGGCGAGATGAGCCCCGACCGGGCGGCGTACCAGGCCAACTGCATGCGGCTGTCGGTCCCGGCCAGCTTCATCAGCCGCTGGATCCGGCGCTGCACCGTGCGTTCGCTGGTCCCGAGCCGGCTGGCCACCGTCTTGTCCGGCATCCCGGAGAGCAGGTACGTCAGCAGCGCGACGTCGACGTCGTCCCACGCCGGAGAGCCCTCGGCGAGGCCCGTGGCGGTGAGCCGCAACGGCGTGGCCGCCTGCCAGACCCGCTCGAAGAGCGCCACCAGCAGGTGCACCAGCGCCTGACCCCGTACCAGGAGGAACCCGGGATGGACGCTCGTCTGGTCGGGCAGCATCGGCAGCAGCACCGTCTCCCGGTCCACGATGATCATCTTGCTGGGCAGCTCGGCAGCGATCCTGATCTCGTACCCGCTCTTGAGGAACCTGCCGATCTCGGCGGGGGTACGCGGATCGTCGAGGGCGGCGCGCTCGTACACGTAACGGTAGGCGGGCACGTCGGTGGAGACATCGAGGTCGCCGTCCAGCACGTACGGAGGCCGGAAGAACGCCATTATCTCCCGTTTGGCGCCCCGCTCCATGTTGTCGATCCAGGTGGCGAGCTCCTCCGGGGTGGTGAGCGCCTCCACCTCACCCACGGTGGAGGTCGCCCCGGTCCGGTACACCTGCACCAGTTCCCCCAGCCGGCTCTGGACCTGTTGCAGTGCGGCCTGGCGCTGGACGATGAGGGTGCCGAGCCCGACGTCGGGTGGTACGACGGTGTGCAGGCCGCCGTCGTCACCGGTGGCCAGGCCGAGCGCGACCAGGCGCGCCATCGCGGCTCTCACCGCCGGCGCCGCCATCTGCAACGCCTCCGTGAGATCCGCGACGGTCGCCCGGCGGCGGCGCAGCAGCTCCACGTAGACCGCTTCGTCCTTCTCGCCGATCCCGAGCCCACGCAGCATTCTCATCCCACTTCCCGCCCCTGCCCTACGGGCGCCGGCCACGTAAGGAGCAGCCAGCAGTATTGCCCTGACCCCGCCGGGCCGTCCAGACCATCTCGCCCGTCACCCCGCCGCCAGGCTGGGAGCCGTCGCGCTCCGGCCCCGATGCCGGTCTCTGATGTGCCGGGGCAGCGGTGCGGCATCTCCCGCTGCGGCGGGTCGCGCGCCTGCCGGCGAGCCAGCGGTCCCAACCCGTCCGCAGGGGCGGGAGCCAGGCGCTGCTCGGCGCGTGCCTGCTGGTCCAGCAGGCACCGTTTCTCGTTCCCATGCCCTACCCGGTTGGAGCCGCCCTGCTCGTGGTGTCACTGTTCCTTGCCGTGACTGCGGCGGGATGGTTCGCCGTGTATCGGCGCTAGGCATCAACTGGCCGGTTGCCCGATCTCGCCACGGGCTGGTCCTGGCTTGCGCGTCGCCGGACTATGGACGAGTGCGTCCAGGGGTGGCAAGAGCGCCGGCCATGCTCCCAGAGGAAAAGGCCGGCGTTCTTGTCTAACGTCCCGGTCGCTCCCGGAAAGGTCCACGTCAGACCCGGTGGCCGGCGGCCTCAGCCTCCGCAGCCGACGCTGATGTCGAACTCGGTAATGATCCAGCCGCCGTCCTGCTTCTTCCAGGTCACGCTGGCGAAGTTCGGCTGGAAGTCGCCGTTCGCGTCCTTCGGGCAGCTCTCCAGCATGGCGAAGAACTGGTTGGGGTACTCGACCTTGCCGTACATCGTGGGTCCCCACTCCTTGGGCGGCGGACCCGACTGCTGGCTGGCGAAGGAGTCCACCACTCCCTCGCAGGTGCTGCCCTCGGCGTCCTTCCACCGCCTCATCTCCCTGATGAATTTCTCGGCGGCGTCAGGAGTCATCAGCGAGCACGCCCGCTGCGAGTCGGCGGCGTAGATGGCCTTCATGATCGCCGCGTACGAGTCTTCCGGGGACTTCGGGATGCCGGTGTCACTGTCGCCGCCAGTTTCGTCCTGGCCACCGCCGCAGGCAGCCAGCAGCGCGACGGCGACGAGCGGCAGCGCGACCTTTGCAACGCGAAGACGCAAGAGGGGTTCTCCTTCGAAGTGCTTGACGGTGCGGGGACGCAGGCATGCCGGCCGTGCGTCCACCGGCGTGAACCAAGCCCAAGATCATATTGCAATGATCTTGCGGGTTCGCCACCGCATCACCGTTCGAGCTTCGCTGTCGGCGGTGTCTCGGTCTCGCCCGCCAGTCAAGATCCCGAGACGGACCGCTGTAGCGGTGGCCGTAACATGTGGCGGCAGTCGAACGAGGATGGACGGTTTGGGCGGCTTCAAGGTAGAGGTGGACGCGTTGCGTTCCGTGGGGACGCGGATCGAGGGCATCAAGGGCGACATCAACGCAGCCGAGCAGCGACTCAAGTCGGCGGACCCTGGCGACCTCGGATCGGGGGACCTGGACGACGCCGCCGAGGACTTCGTCGACCGCTGGGGCAGCACGCTCGACAAGATGGCCGCGGGAATGCAGGGCGTGCAGAACAGGCTGACGTTGTCCGCCGACCGGTACTCGCAGAGCGACCTCAGCAACGCCCAGTACTTCAAGGGCGTGCCGGAGCCTGATCTGGTTCCGAAGGGGAGCTGACGCATGCTCGACCTGTTCAGCTTCGCACCGGAGAACTACCCCGCCCTGGGTTTCGACCCTGCTCCCGGAAGCCCCGAGAACGTCGCGGCCTTCACCGCCGTCCTGACGTACGCCGCCGGCAGGATGCAGGAGGCCAGGGGCGCGATCGACGCGGTGGCCCGTGACGTCGGCGGCTGGGAAGGCCAGGCGGCCGAGGGTTTTCGCCACCGCCTCCACGGATTCCCGAAGAAGCTGGACGAAGCCGCCAGCACGATGACCAGTGCCGCGAACCTGCTGCAGCAGTGGAAGCAGGACCTCGTCACGCTGCAGACGAAGGCCCGCGCCTACGAGCAGGATGCCGCAGCGGCCAAGAAGAAGGTGGAAGCGGCCGAGGACGATCCGGCGCTCAGCCTCGTCGGTCAGCTCTTCCACAACGACCTGGACCTCGCCGCCGCCCAAGCGAAGGTCAACGCCGCCACCCGGCGGCTCGAGACCGCACAGGGCGAGTACGACGACGTCGTCGCGAGCGCCGAGACCCTGAAGGGGTACCACGAGGAGCTGTCGGCGGAGGTCGCGAGGAAGCTCGGCCGGCTCGCCGAGTCCGCCAGCGACCCTGGGCTGCTCACGGAACTCCTGGACGACCTGAGCGCGCCGTTCGACGCGCTCGGGGACTGGATCACGAACAACGCGAACCGGATCGCCAACCTGGGCGACGTCTTCGGCGACATCGCCATGGGCAGCGGCATCCTGTCGCTGCTCATGATCGGCGCCGGCACCCTGCTCTCCGGGACGGTGATCGGTGCCCCGCTGGGCGGGGCGCTCATCTTGGTCGGCGGCAGCGGCCTGGGCGCCAGCACGATCCTCGGGGTCGGCGCCCTCGTTCTGCACGGCACCGCCCGGTTCGGCGGCGGCGACGTATCCGCCCAGGATCTGACCTTCGACATCGCCGGAGCCGTCACCATCGGCCTCGGACGGCTGATGCGGCCGGCCCTTGAGGGACTCGACGACGTCAGTCGCGGCATGCACGAGGCGTTCTTCGACGGAAGCTGGCAGTCGTCGGCGAACTCCATGCAGCAGGAGGACATCGCCAACCACGTCGACGACTACTGGCAGGACGGCTGGTACGACATCCCGGCCGCCATGGAGCGGGCGTGGAGCCTGGGCGCGGGCGAGGACGACGCCGCACAGCAGGAGAAGGCGGAACAGCTACAGGAAGCGAAGAAGGCGGTGGCCCACTAGTGCTCCCGCCCGCCGAGAAGGCGCCGCTCGCGCTGCCCCGCGTCAGATTCGCCGTACCCCCGTGGTTCCACCAGGTGCCCATGCACCCCGACCCGGACGAGCGCCGGCAGGCTCTGTTCGAACTCGCCGCCCGGGTCCTGCCACACGGCGACCCCGACCAACGCCGGTTCCTGGCCGCACTGTACGACCGGCAGGTCGTCGAGTTGAGCCACTACCCGCTGCTCTACTACGGGTTCAGCTGCCTGGCGGTGGACGGCAAGGCAAGCGTGTCTTCCCTGCTGGCCGCCCTGGAACCCACGGAGCAGTTGGACGCGAACCTCGCCGCGGAGCGGCTGGCCGCGCGGTTCGAACGCGAGGCGGGCCCGTACCACCGGGTGGAGCGACGTGTCCTGCCGTGTGGTCCGGCGGTGGTCGTGCTGGCTGGTTCCAGCACGCCGATCCCCACGCGGCTCGGTGCGCAGCCGGAACCGGCCGTCGTCCCGGTCGCCTACGTCCAGGCGGTCGTGCCCCTGCCCGACGCGCCGTACCTCCTGGTCCTCCGCCTCACCACCCCGAGCCTCGCCGACTGGGCGGAGTACTGCCAGACGATGGTCTCGATCCTGCGTAGTGTCCGGTTCGAACAGCTCGATCCGGCGCCCTGACCGGCCCGCTTCCCCGGACCCGTCGGAACGCAGGGCGGGGGAGCGAGCCCTGTGCCCGGACCACGAGGTGTCGCGGCCGGTGACGTGGGAGAACCGGGAACGGCGGAGGTTGCCCGGGATCGACGAGCGCCGGAGTTCCTGAGCAGCCGCAGTGCCAGGCGGGTCAGCTCCGGAGCCGGCCTTGTCGGGGCTACGGTGTCGAACGGTGGTTGGGGGTCGTATTCCACGACCGGTTGCAGGGCCTGTGCGATCCGGTCACCGGCGAGCTTCGCGGCGAGACGCAGGGACATGTCGATCCCGGCGGACATGCCGGCCGCGGTGATGATGGAGCCGTTGGCTGCGTTGACGAGGCGCCGGCAACCGTGGTCCTGTGCCGGCGACGCGCAAGGAGCAGGTGAGTTGAACGCCACGTGGCGGGGGTGGGTGGGGCTGGCGCCGGGCCGGATCTACTACCGCGGCGAGATCGGTGCGGCCGGGACGCATTCGCACCACGCGGTGCAACTGCTCGTCGCCCGGGACACCGTCCTGGTGCTCCGGGGCGCCGACGGCGTCGACCATTCCTGCCGTGCGGCGCTGATTCCGGCGAACACCGCGCACGCCGTCGTCCAGGGTGCGGCGGACGGCCTGCTCGCGTTGATCGACCCGGTGTCCAGTCTCGGCCGGCTGCTCGACCGCGGCGAGTCGCGGTCCGCTTCGGCCGCGCGGTGGCGGCTGGATCCGCATCCACTACCGCCGGCCGGCGACGTCTCGTCGGCGGAGGCGATCGACGCCGTGATCCGGTCCGTGGTGAGAGGCGAGATCCCGGCCGCGCGCCCGCGACACGCCGCCGTGGCCGAGGCGGTGGATCTTGTCCCTACGCTGCTGCCCGGCAGGGTGGGGCTCGGCGAGGTGGCGCGAGCCGTGCACCTGTCGCAGAGCAGGCTGTCGCACCTGTTCCGGCAGGAGCTGGGGCTGCCGTTCCGTGCCTACGTGCGGTGGGAACGGCTGCGTACCGCCCTGTTGCTGTTGTCGTCGGGCGGGTCCCTGACGCAGGCCGCACACGAGGCCGGCTTCGCCGACTCCTCCCACCTGACCAGGGTGTTCCGGAGCATGTTCGGATTGGCGCCGTCCGAGCTGCTGCGCGGGGTGCGGTGGGAGGGTCAGCAGGTTCGTCCAAGCCCGGGACGCGGCGCCGGGGAATCGTGGGTGTCGTGACAGAAATTCTCATCATCGGTGCGGGCCAGGCCGGTCTCGCCGCAGGGTACGAGTTGCGCCGCGCCGGATTCGACGTCCTTCTGCTGGACGCGGGCACGCGGGTCGGGGACGCGTGGCGGAACCGTTGGGACTCGCTGCGGCTGTTCACCCCGGCGCGGCACAGCGCCCTGCCCGGCCTGCCCTTCCCCGCTCCGCCCGGCCACTATCCCGGCAAGGACGAGGTGGCGGACTACCTGGCGGCCTATGCCGAACACCATGCCCTGCCCGTCGAGCACGGCGCGGCCGTACGGCTGCTGCGTCGGACCTCCGAGGGTGCCTTCGAGGCCGTCACGGCCAACGGAGTCCGCACGGCGCGTGCCGTGGTCGTGGCGACCGGCCCCTTCCAGGTCCCCCATGTCCCGGCGCTGAGCGATGGCCTGGCCGCGGAACTGGTCCAGTTGCACAGCGTCCAGTACCGGCGCCCCGCCGACCTTCCCGATGGCGCCGTCCTGGTGGTGGGGGGCGGCAACTCCGGCGTGCAGATCGCCGCCGAGCTGGCGGCATCGCGGTCCGTCACGTTGTCGCTCGGGGCGCGGCAGCCGGTCCTTCCGCAGCGCCCCTTCGGCGTCGACATCTTCACCTGGCTGGACGTCCTCGGGGCGGTACGGGCCCCCGCCGAGAGCTGGCTGGGGCGGCGGATCCGGGCGCGGGACCCGCTGATCGGGGCCGGTCCGCGCGCCCTGCGCCGACGGGGTGTCCGGGTTGTCGGTCGCGTGACCGGCGCGCGGGGCCGAACACTGCGGACGGCCGACGGACAGGAGCTGACGCCTTCCGTCGTGGTCTGGGCGACGGGCTTCCGCGCCGACTTCGGCTGGCTGCGGGTGCCTGGCGCGGTCGACCCGGCCGACGGGCTGCCCGTCCACGTCGACGGCGTGAGCCCGGTGCCCGGCCTGTATTACGTCGGCCTGCCGTTCCAGCGCAACAGGGGATCCGCGTTGCTCGGCTGGGTCGGCCAGGACGCCGCCGTGATCAGCCGCCGGCTGCGCGCGTCCACCCGTACGGCACGGCGGGGTCCGCACCCCGAGTCACCCGGCGGCGGATCGGGTGACGGCGCCACCGCCACGCCCGCCGAGCCAGCCGCCCGCGCCTGACCTACCTCAGCCAGCCGGCAACGTGGCAGTCGACAGCGCCGTGCCCCTGCGGACGGGATGGTCAGTGAGCGTGGGCCTTGGCGGTGAGCACGTGGGTGACCAGGGTGGTGAGAACGTACTTGGTCGACTCCCGGTCCCGCGCGTCACAGAGGACGACCGGGACCGAGGGCGACAGCTCCAGCGCGTCGGAAACCTCTTCCGGCAGATACCTGGGTGCGCCGTCGAAACAGTTCACGGCGACCACGAAGGGTGTGCCGCGCTGTTCGAAGTGGTCGATGACGGGAAACGAGTCGGGAAGCCGGCGGGTGTCCGCCAGGACGACCGCACCCAGCGCGCCGCGCGTCAGCTCGTCCCACATGAACCAGAACCGGTCCTGACCCGGGGTGCCGAACAGATACAGGGCAAGTCGCGGACTGAGCGTGATCCGCCCGAAGTCCATGGCGACGGTGGTGGTTCGCTTGGCTTCGACGCCCGCGGTCGAGTCGACCCCGACCGACCGGTCGCTGAGACTCTCCTCCGTACGGAACGGGCGCACCTCGCTGACCGAGCCGACCAGCGTCGTCTTACCACTGCCGAAGCCGCCGGCGATGAGAATCTTCAGCGAGGCCGGCTCCTGCGACGATGCCAGGGTTTCAGAGTCTCTGAAGACCATCGAGCAGTTCCTCCAGAAGATGCACACTGGCGTGCAGTGCGCCGTGGTGCGGCGGGCGAATGGTGATCAGTTCCAACTCGTGGAGATCGGCGAGCAGGACGCGGAGCACGCCCAGGGGCAGGTCGAGATCGGCGCCGATCTCGACCACGGCAGCCGGCCGCGCGCACAATCGCAGAATCGCGAGATGCTCCGGGCCGAGATACTGGGTGCTGGTGGGCTGGACGTTGGCGGCGGCGATCACACTGAGCAGATCCAGAGAGATCTGCGCAGCGTGGGTCCTGCCAGAGGTCACGCCGTAGAGTCGCACCAAGGGCCCTGCCTCGTCGTCGAGCCACTCGTTGCCTCCGGACGACCTCCGCCATGCCGCCATCAGAGGTCACCGGGTCTCGTACGCAGCGTTCTCATACCTCGGAAGGATCGCCATGTGCTCACCCATCCGACGTACCAGCATCGACATCTCGTAGGCGATCAGGCCCGCGTCCGCGTCGGGCTCAGCCACGACGGCCAACCGGGCGCCGGCGCCGGCGGCCGTCACGAACAGGAAGCCACGGGTCAGATCCACCACCGTCCGGCGAACCTCACCGCAGTCGAAGTGGTCGCCCGCCCCGTTGGCGAGGCTGTGGAAACCAGCCGCGACGGCACTGAGGTGGTCGGCGTCGTTGCGATCCAGATTTTTGGTACGCGCCACGAGGAGACCGTCACCGGACAGGATGACTGCGTGCCGGACGGCGGGGGCGCGGTCCGCGAAGCTGTCCAGTAGCCAGGCGAGGCCGCCAGCGTCCGCAGCCGTCTCAGTCATTTCTGATCACTCTCCCGTGCGGGTGTGGACGACGGCGCCCCGAAACTCGCGCCGGCGTCATTATCGGTCCTGGATGTTGAGGGGTGCATCCCGTCCCAGCCCAGCTGGATGGCGGACATCAGTGACCGGACCTCCTCGGGGTTCCGGTCGTGCGCAGGTTCGGGCCGTGCGGGCGTGGCCCCCGCGTGGCGGGAACCGGCCCGAGGCTGCGGGGCGGGCGCTGCCTGGCGGGAACGTCGGGGCAGCGCCGGCCGGTCGATGTCGGGCGTGACCTCGACCGGATTGCGCGGGGTCGCCGGCAAGCTCAGCGCGGGCAGGTCCAGCACTGGTCTCGCTGGCGTGTCCAGCGCGGACGTGCCTGCCACCGGCGAGCCGCGGTGGCGCGCCGGCGCGGAAGGAGCGCGGTTGGTGGCGGCCGCGTCCCGTCGCGGGGGATTCGGGTCGGCTCCGGCGAGCCGCCCGACCGGCACCCGCTCGACAGGGCTGTCGGCGTCGACATCGGCGAGCAGGGTGGGAGGCAGCAACACGATCGCCGTGGTGCCGCCGTAGGGCGAGCCGCGCAGCGAGACGCGGATGCCCTGCCGCGCGGCGAGCTGACCGACGACGAACAGCCCGAGCTGGCTTCCGTCCGTCAGGTCGAACTCCGGCGGATCCGCGAGCTGCGCGTTCAGCTCTGCCATCACGGCTTCGCTCATGCTCACACCGGCATCCTCGACCTCGACCACGAAGCCGTTGGCTGCCCTCATGCCCCGCACCTGCACCTGCGTGTCGGCGGGTGAGTACAGTGCGGCGTTCTCGATGAGCTCGGCGAGCAGGTGGATGAGGTCGGCAACCACCGGGCCGACGATGCCCACCGACGGCGGCATGTGAACGGTGACCCGCGGGTAGTCCTCCACCTCGGTAACCGCCGCGCGCACCACGTCCTGTAGCGGCACCGGGCTGCTCCATCCCCGGCCCGGCGCCTCACCGGACAGGATGATCAGGCTTTCGGCGTGGCGGCGCATCCTGGTGGCCAGATGGTCCAGGGAGAACAACTGGGCAAGCTGATCGGGGTCGTTGCTCTGCCGCTCGATCTGATCCAGCAGCTTGAGCTGGCGGTGCAGGAGCGTCTGGTTACGTCGCGCCAGATTGACGAACACCCGGGACACGCCCTGTCGGAGCTGCGCCTCGCCGCTTGCTGCCTCGATGGCAACCCGATGGACCCGGTCGAACGAGCCGCTCAGGTCGTCGAGTTCCTTGGTGCGGGGCCGCTCGAAGGCTCGGCCCTTGGGCAACTCGTCGGGGTCGGTGACCGCGCCGGCCCGAAGGCGCTGCACCAGTTCCGGCAGCCGTACGGTCGCGACGTCATCCATCCGGTTGCGGAGCAGGGTGCTCTCCCTGATCAGGGTCCGGCCGATGCGAATCGACACGCTCACCAGCGCGATGACGCCGAGCAGACCGAACCCCGTGGCGATGGCGGCCCGTAGCAGGACCCAGCGCGCGACCGGCTCGGCCCGGGTGCCCAACTCCGTGGCGGTCCTCAGTTCGAAGGCGTGCACCTCGTCGAGCACGGCCCTCGTCGCGGCGTCCCATTCCGCCGCGGTCACCGTGATGCGGGTGCCGGGCCGCGTCTGAGCAACGGTTCTTTCCAGCGTGCGCAGCCGACTCATGGCCTCGCTGCCTGCGATCCTGTTGTACTCCGCCGCGACGTCGGCAGGCAGGTTCGGCAGCGCGGTGGCGTACGAACCGTCGACTGCGCCGATGTTGGTGACCAGGGCGTACCAGTCGTCGCGGGTGAGGATCCCGGCGGTGATCGCGGCGGACACCCGGGCGTCCACTTCCTCCAACAGCGCTCGGGAGCGGGTGAGGCGGGACAGCGCCTCACCAGAACTGTGCACCGTCCTGTCGTCGACACCCGTGAGGGAGTTCAGAATACGAATGCCGTTGTCGATGGCGGCGTTGTAGTAGGTGAAGACCTGCGTCGATTCCGCCGTGCCACTGTCAATCGCGGATCGCTGAGCGGACAACTGCCCGAGGCGCGCATCCATTTCCTGCGCCAAATGATTGGCGGACCCCTCGCCGATCCTGCTGATCACATCCATCGCACCGCTGCGATACTTCTCGGCGGCTTGGTCCGTGACGGCGCGCGCTCTGTCGAGCGCGGACCGGCCCGTCTCACGGTTTGCCAGATACACCACTGACGCTTTGCGTTCCGCACTCAGCGCAGAATCCAGCGCGTCGGTGGGCACGCCGATCTCCAGATTCCGTTGTTGGCTCTGACTGGTCGACACGGCGCCTGGGACGGTGAGGTACAGGCCGAAGGCCCACAGCGGAAGGAGCGTCGCGAACGCCACCACCAGCAGCGACCAGATCTGAAAGCGTACCGACCGACGGTGCGGGCGCCGTCTGTCGCCGCCGAGCCGAGGCATGTCCGACGCGGTGGCGCCCGTCGATGTTCGAGGGCGCGCAGATTCATCAGGCAACGGTCCGGGCCCCCGTCGTGGGGAACCCGGGTGACGGCCACCGCCCGGGCCGGAGACGAAAGATCAACACCGCTAGAGCATAAGGGCCTGTCAAGACCCTGAACAGCGCGACCGAGAGTAGCCGTGGAAGTCGGTACAGTCACATCGATCGTGAGGTGGCGGGTGTGTGTGCGCTACGCGAACTGAAGGCGGGCTCGGCGGGATCCGGGCGGGCGCGGATATTCAGAATGGATGCACGAAGCGTGGTGGCGACCTCACGGAGTTCGCCGCGACCGCGTTGGTGTTGTCCCGAAGAAGTGTCCCAGCGGTCGGACAAGAGGGTGAATCAATGTTCTCGTAACGGCCAATTTCTGTTTCCCCTCGCCGGGTTTCAGGCGACACGGTCGAGCGTCTCCCCGCCGGGTGGGGTGAGACTTCTGCCCGCGTTCACGCTGGGCCGTGCGAGCGCCGCGCCGGCCGCTGCCGCTGAGGGTGGGTCTCCTGTCGGAGGCCGCCGACCGATTGACAATCGATAGGTTACGAGCGATAGTCGATGCATGTTCAGCGAGCATCGAGCGGTGGCCCCGCTCAGAGTCTTCCTCGTGTTGCTGTTCGGGATCCTGGTCCTGTTCCAGACCATGTCGCTGCCCGGCCAGTTCGCGCACATGGCCGAGGAGTCCCCGGACCTCGCCTACCTCAGGTGGCCGATGACTGCCATCACGGTGTTCTGGGTGCTGTGCATTCAGGTGGTGATCGTGTCGACCTGGAAGTTGCTCACCCTGGTCAGGAACGACCGCATCTTCAGCGACGCCTCCATGGGGTGGGTGAACGCGATCGTGTGGGCGATCGCCGCGGCCTGGGTGGTGCTGCTGGGCGTGTTTCTCTATGTCGGTTTCAGAGCGACAGATCCCGGGCTGCCCCTCCTGCTGTTCCTGATGTTGGTGGGTGTCGCCGTGCTGGGGCTCCTGATGGTGGTGATGCGCGCCCTGCTGCGGCAGGCCGCGACGCTGCGCACCGACATGGAAGCGGTGATCTGATGCCCATCGTCGTCCGCATCGACGTCGAACTGGCGAAACGCAAGATGAGCGTCGGTGAGTTCGCCGAGCGCGTCGGGCTCACGCCGGCGAACGTGGCCGTACTGAAGAACGGCCGGGCCAAGGCCGTCCGTTTCAGCACGCTGGAGGCCATGTGCCGGGTGCTCGACTGCCAGCCCGGTGACCTGCTCGAGTGGGTCGAGGAATGACCGTCACGGTGCGCCGCATGCCGAGATGGGCTGGTACTACGGCATCGCCCGGTGCAACTACGGCATGCCCGCGTTCCAGGTCCTCGTGCGGTGCAACGACGGCACCTACCGGACCAGGCCGTGGCTGCAGCCGGGCCCGACCTGGTCGCAGGCAAACTGCAACCACCCCCTGTGGGTCACCGACGTGTGGGTCAACCTGGCCGACTGACGGTGCCGCGCGACGCCGCGGAGGCCCGTAAGCCTCTTCAGGGCCTCCGCGGCGTCAACCTCCGGCCGGGCCGCGCCTCCCGGTCGAGGCCGGGGCCTCCGGTCGTCAGGAGAGGCGCTCGATCGTCGCGGGGACCAGGCCGTGGCAGCGGGCCACGTCGGTGACCTGGCGCAGCACCCAGCGCAGCCCGTCGCCGCCAGCTGGGTCGGACGTCACGTCGATGCTCCACGCGACACCGCCGACTTGGCGGAGCTGCCAGACGTGGTTCGTGTCGTTGACCCGCAGCCGGCCGGTGCCGACCACGCCAGGCTCGGTCGCGTCCATGCCCGAGGCGCCGCCGAGCCGCAGCAACGCCGACAGGCGGGCTATCGCGTCGCCGTCCGGTTCACCGGCGAAGAGCACCCGGTGAACCGCCGGGCCGGTGCCCAGCCGCAGCGGCGTACCGGCCCTCAGCGGGACGTCGTCGCCGAAGTGCCGGCGCAGCGCGTCCTCGTCCGGCAGCGTTCCGCCGCCGAGCCGACCGTACGCCGCCTCCGCCCCGGGGCGGTTCACGGCCGTCAACCGGGAGCGCAGGCGCGGGTCCGCGCGGACTGCCCGCACGAACGCGGCCGAGCTCCACCAGCCGGCGTCCGCCGCCGTCCAGCAGGCACTGCGCAGCCGTACGGCCGACAGGTCGTCGTCCAGCACGAACTCCTCGACCAGCAGCCCCGCCCCCGTCGCGTCATCCCCGCCGGTCGCTTGCAGCAGGTAGTAGTGGAGCAGCGTGGTGTTCGCGGGCAGCGTCGGCGTTACCGGGTTCATTCGGGGACGATACTGCCCGATCAGGCCGCATGGTCGGCGGGCTCGTCGATTCCGTCGATTCCGCCCTGGCTGGCGGTCATCGGGGCATGGCACGATGGCAGCGGGCCAGTTCCGCGCGTAGGTCGCGTCGCAGCGTCCGGTCCAGGTCGGGCTGGGTGAGCGCGTGGGTGAAGTCCCGGGCGGCTTCTTCCCACCGTCCCAGCCGCATCAGTGCCGTGCCTCGGTTGTAGCGGGGGACAGGTGCCGCCGACAGCGCCACCGCCCGGTCCAGGTCGGCCAGGGCGGCGGGCACGTCACCGCGTTCGAACCGGATCGCGGCACGGTTCGTCCACGCCTCGACCAGCTCCGGATCCCCGGCCAGCGCCTGGCTGAGCAGGCGGTCGGCCTCGGCGAGGCTGCCCCGCTCCGAGCGGATCAGCCCCAGGGTGCACAGCAGCGCGGGCTCCTGCGGGGCCAGCGCCAGCCCGGCCCGCGCGTCCGTCTCGGCCTGTGCGAACGCGCCGCGTCGGACGTGCTGGTTGACCAGGGCGAGCCGGGCGTCGAGATGCCCGGGGTCGATTGCCAGCACGCGCTCCAGGTCGGCGAGCGCCCGCCCGGAACGGCCCCGATCCTGGTGGAGCATGGCCCGGTTGTAGTACGCCTCCGGTAGGTGCGGTCCCAGGCGGATCGCGGTGTCGTAGTCCCTGATCGCGGCCCGTGGCCGCCCCGCCGCCCGGTGCAGGGCGGCCCGGTCCACGTAGTACTCGCAGTTGTCGGGGTCGTGGGCGATCACGGTGTCGAGGTCCGTCAGGGCCTGCGCCGGATCGCCCAGGGCGAGGTGCACCTGCGCCCGGTTGTGGCGTAGCCGGGCCAGATCCTGTGGGCGCTCGCCGGGCGCGAGCACCGCGGTCAACCGGGCCAGCCCGTCGTCGATCAGCCGTAGCGCGGAGGCGGGATCGCCTTCCCTGCTGTCCAGCAGGGCCAGGCCCTGCTCGTAGAAGACGGTGGACAGCACCCGCTGCCGCGGGTCGTCCAGCCCGGCGGCGAGGTGGAGAGCCTTCTCCAGCCAGTGCCGCGCCCGCGCCGGGTCCTGGTCGGCGGCCGGCAGGTGCCGGGCGTACAGCATGGCGGTGGCGTACGCGGCCGACATGGCGATCTTGGGGTTGTCGGTGGTGGCGCGTGCTTCGTGGTAGAGGTCGAGGGCTTCGGTGGCGCGGTCCAGCGCCGCCAGGGCGGTGGCCAGGCCGGTGGTGAACGCCCACCAGTGCCGCAGGTCGCCGTCCGGGGTCACCGCGGTGCGCCCGCGTCGGGCGGTTCGGGCCGCGTGGTGGTAGAAGCCGCGGGCCAGGCTGTCGCCGAGGGCCGTGCGCATCGCCTCCGGCGTCGGGGCGGCCGTCACCGGTGGACGGGGGCCACTGTCGTGCAGGTGGAGGCGCACGGGGGACGGCCCGAGTCGGCGGGTCAGCGTCTCCAGCAGCTCGCGGGTGGTGTCGTCGGCGCTTCCGACGTGCGTGAAC
Organism: Micromonospora sp. NPDC047620; assembly: GCF_043205005.1. Lineage (NCBI taxonomy): Bacteria > Bacillati > Actinomycetota > Actinomycetes > Micromonosporales > Micromonosporaceae > Micromonospora > Micromonospora sp. NPDC047620. Next base: position 144,178 of record NZ_JBIDDG010000011.1, read on the forward strand.
CGCACCGTGACCGGGCGGCGGAGCCGGTCTGCCCAGGCCGCCACGAACTCGGCCGCGCCGTAGGCCAGGTAGGCGGTGCGTCGGGCGGGATGGAACCGGATCGGCTCCTCCTCGGCGGCCGGTCGTGCCGCGACGTCCAGCCCGGGTGCGATGGCGTGCAGCTCGACCCTGTGGCGGGACGCCAGGCGGGGGCGGTCGGCGGCGACTCGGCCGAGGAAGGCCCCGACCCCGGCGTACGGCCCGTGGTCGCGGTGGCAGTCGTAGTCGCCCGGCCCGTCGGTCAAGGCAGGGCCGATCGCCGCAGGGGCGGGCGCCCGGGAGCGCCCGCCGGGTCGGCTGCTACCAGCACCACTCGATCCAGAGCCGGCGGGCACCGGACAGCAGGCGGAGCGAGCTCTTGCGGCGGACGGTCATCTTCCTCACGAGGCGCCTCCATTGTGGATCATTTCAGGACGGGTCAGAGCCTAATCGAGATCGATGGAAATATGAAGACGGCTCGTGATGGTTGGCTGCGGCAGGCTGCCGGACGGGCCCCAAGGCTCGGCCGGAGCACACCAGCCCGCCGGCGGCCTGTGCGATCCCGACGAATCGACCTCGGCCCAGCGGTGGAGACGGGTCAAACCGCAGGGTGTCGACGTCCCTCGGTCACGACGGCGAGGGCACCGGTGCGCGGAGGCTTCCGCGCACCGGTGCAGGCGCCTGGCGGACGAGCCGGCCGGGGCTGGACGCCACGGCCGGCGACGGGTCGGGTCAGCGCGAACGGGACTCGATGGCCTCGATGATCCGTGGGCGCAGTTCCGCGGCGCGGATGACGGCGTCGACGGAGCCGACCTCGACGGCGCGCTGGATGTTGTGCACGCGGTCGAACTCCGTGGCCACCTCGCCGAGCTTCTCCGCGCGGACCGACGCGCGGAGCTCGTCGAGCTCCGCGGTCAACGCGGCGCGGTCGGCGCCGGAGGCGGCCGCGACGCGGGCCTCCAGGTCCCGCACGCGCGGGTCGGCCGCGGTGCGGGCGTTGACGTCACCGGAGAACACCACCGCGGCGGCCGGGGCGCCGCCGAGCACCGAGGCGAACGAGCCCTCCAGCGCGAGGACGGTCATGTTCGGGTTCAGCGCCTTCGAGAACACCACGAACGCGCCGCCGTGGTACCGGGAGATCACGCAGAACACGATGGGCCCGCGGAAGTTCACGATGGCGCGGCCGATCTCGGCGCCGTACTCCAGTTGCAGCTTCCGCATCGACTCCGGCGAGCCGTCGAAGCCCGACAGGTTCGCCAGCACCACCAGCGGCCGGTTGCCGCTGGCCGCGTTGATCGCCCGGGCGGCCTTCTTCGACGACCGCGGGAACAGCGTGCCCGCGGTGTAGGTGTCCGGGCCGTCCGTGGGCGGGAAACCGCGCCGCGGCACTGCCCGTGACTCGATGCCGAGCAGGCACACCGGCATGCCGCCGAGATGCACGTCCTGCACCGCCACGGTCTCCGCGTCGGCCATGCCCGCCCAGCGTTCCAGCACCGGGTGGTCCTGGTCGGAGAGCGCCCGCATCACGGTCCGGATGTCGAACGGCTTCTTGCGGTCCGGGTTGGCCTCGGCCGAGAAGATCTCCCCCACCGTGGTGAAGTCGCTGCCCGCCAGGGCGTGCGGGAAGTCGGAGATGTCACGGTCGACGGGGTCGGTCGTCTTCGCCCGCCGCGGCCCCGCCTCGCCGGGCGCGACGTACGTGTGGTCGTAGTACGACATCAGCACGTCCCGCGCGGCGGTCAGGTTCGGCGCCCAGTACTGCGCCTGCCCGTTCGGCCCCATCACCCGGTCGTAGCCGCCGATGCCGAAGTTGTCCTCGGCCGACACGCCGCCGGAGAAGTCGAGCGACTGCTTGCCGGTGAGCACCATCGCCGAATCCGGCGTCATCACCAGGATGCCCCTGGTGTGCATGAGCATCGTCGCCTCGGCGTTCCAGTACGGCTGCGCGCCGACGGTGATGCCCGCGACCACGATGTTGATCTCGCCGCCGTCCTGGGTGAACTCGACGATCCGCTTGAGCGCCGCGGCCACCCAGTCCATGTTCTCCGTGCCGGACTCCATCGAGATCCGGGCGCCGGCGGACAGCGCGTACCACTCCAGCGGCACCCGCATCCGCTCGGCCAGGTCCAGCGCGGCGATCACCCGGCGGCACTCCGGCTCCGACAGCGCGCCGAGCGACTTCGTCGGGTCGCCGAGCAGCACGACCCGGGTGACGCCCTGCGGGTGCCGCCGGGTACGCGTCCTGACCACGCCCGCGACGATCGCCGCGGTGTTGCGGCCCTTCGGCCGGTCGACCGGCACCAGCGCGTGGTCGTCGTCGAGGTCGTGCTCGACGAAGTCGCCGAGCAGTCCGGTCAGCTCGTACGGGTACACCGTGTTGCGGCTGCTCGCGCGCAGCACCTTCTGCCGGTAGCCGTCGAGCGGCTCGACCGGCTCGTCCGACGGCTGGCCGACGGTCAGCTTGGTGCCGCCGGTGGCGTCGAAGGAGACCCGCACGGCGATCTTGGTCAGCTCGCCGGTCGTCCGGTGACGCTGCCGCGCGATGAACAGGATCTCCTCCAGCCCGGCGCCCGCGGTCGTCGGCAGCACGCGCCCGGCGATCATCTCCAGCTCCGCGCGGGTGAGGTCGCTCGGCGGCCAGACGTAGACCACGATCCGGTTGGTGTTGAAGCGATTCTTCGACGGTCGCCGCGACTGCGCACGGCGGATCGAGTCGAGGCAGGTGGCGACGACGTCCTCGGCTGTCGGCAGCGCGACCAGCCTGCCGTCGTGCTCCCGCAGTGCGGTCAGGTCACGCACCTGCGCGAACGCGACCAGGCGGTCGTCCGACGGGTTCTCCTGCGCCACGCACCGGAAGAGGTAGACCTCCTCGTCCGACGACGGCAGTCGGGTGAGATCGAACCTGCGCAGCCGCTCCAGCTGCATCCGCTGCGCGATGTACGGGTGCAGGCCCCGGATCAGCCGCTCCTCGGTCATCCCGGTGGTCGACGGCCGGAACGTGAAGTGGTGGTGCATCACCGCGCCGCTGCGGCCCGCGACGGTGGTGGTGACCCTGCGGACCCGGCTCGGCAGCGGGTGCGCGCTGACGACCTCGTGCAGCGCCGCCGCCATCGCGTCCGAGTCCTCCGGCTGCTTCTCCCAGGCGAGATAGATGTCGGCGTCGACGGCGTCCTCGCCATCCGCCAGCTCCGCGAGCCCGCGCAGCGCGCTGCCCAGCGCTTCGAATCTCACGGCGGCGGAGACCACGCACGAGCCCGCGCGCTCGGCGACCACGAAGGTGCAGCCCGCGACCTCGCTGGTGCGGACGCTGGTCAGATCCTTGTTGCCGTAGTACCGGCGGGTCAGCACTTCCAGCATGACCGCGTGGTCCAGGGAGTCGCGGACGAGCCGCTGGCCGAGCAGCCGCACCAGCGGTTCGGTGCTGCGCACCATCTCGCCGACGCGTTCGGCGCGGTCCGGCGCGTCCGGGTGCGCGTCCAGGTGGCGCAGGTGCTTGCGGACGTTCGCGTAGACGCGGGCGCGGTTGCGGCGCAGCAACGGCTGGCCGAACCAGGCGAACACCACGCCGCGCGCGAGGTCGGCGACCACGGGGAAGCGGACCTGCGTCGCGGCCACCAGCCGCTCCAGCGCGAGGCCGGCCGGCTCACGCAGCACCTCGTCCGGCGGCGGCTCCCGCAGCCACGCGCGCAGCAACGTCGCGACGACCGTCGCGTCGGCGGACGCGCGTTGCTGGGCGAGGAAGATGCGGAACACCGCGGCTTCGAGCTCGGGGGAGCGCTCCAGATCGGTGACGCCGTAGTGCCCGAGCGCCCGGGCGAGCTTGGCCTGGAACGCCTCCGGCAGCCCGGCCCGCTCGACGTCGAGGCTCTGGAGATAGGTGTGGAAGTGCTCGCGGGCGCTGTGCACGTGCCCTTCGCCGCCGACGTCCTCGCCCGCCGGCCGGTTGCGGCTCAGCTCGGCGAGGTCGGCGAACACGTCGACGAGTTCGAACTCCTCGGCCAGCGGCCGGTGGCCGTCCTCGGTGGCCGCCCGGCGCGCGGCGAGGTAGTCGTCGAGCGTCCGGCGATCGTCGTGCGGGTCGATGTCGAAGCCCAGCAGGAGGCTGCGCAGGTCCTCCTGGCCGCGCGTGATGCGCTCCCGAGCCGGTACCTCCCCGGGCACGGCGGGCAGGTCCAGCTCGACGGACTCGGCGGCCGAGGTGTCCTCGGCGTCGTCGTCGGCGTCGTCAGCGAGCGGCTCCAGGCGCAGCAGCGGGGCGCCGGTCTCCACCTGGCTGCCCACGGACACGGCGCATTCCCTCAGCCGCGCCCGGAACGGCGCCCGCAGCACCGTCTCCATCTTCATGCTCTCCAGCACCAGCACCGGCGCGCCCGCCTCGACCTCGGCGCCAACCTCCAGCGGCGTGGCGACGACCAGCGCCGGCGCCGGGGAGCGCACCACGCCGCCCTCGTCGCGGCTGACCCGGTGCGTCACCCCGTCCACCTCGACCAGGTGGATCGGCCCGTGCGTGCCGGTGAGCAGGCGGTACCGGGTGCCGTTGACGACGACCTGCCCGGTGTGCCGGTCGAAGCGGTCGAGCTCGACGTCGGCGGTACGGACGTCGTCACCCGCTTCGATGCCGACGCGGAACCGGTGCGCGCCGACCCGCGCGACCCGCACGCGGTAGCCGACGCCCCGCAGCTTGAGGTCCAGCGGTCGGCCACTCTTGTGCTGCACCTGCGGGCGCCCACCGAACGCCGTCGACAGCAGCCGCTGCCGCTCCGCGCGTTCCTCCTCCTCGTACGCCTCGATGGCCGCGGCCGCCAGCGCGACGGCGGAGTGCCGGTGCGAGACGAGCCTGCCCTCGCCGCGGACGCGGTCGATCCAGCCGGTGTCCGCGCTGGCGTCGATCACCTCGGGCTGGTCGAGCAGGTCGAGCACGAAGCTCTTGTTGGTCGCGCCGCCCTCGATGATCACCGTGGTCTGCGCCATCGCCCGGCGCAGCCTGCCGAGGGCCTCGTCGCGGTCGCGGCCGTACGCGATGATCTTGGCGATCATCGAGTCGAAGTCGGCGGGGATGGTGTCGCCCTCGCTGACGCCGGTGTCCACCCGGATACCCGGCCCGGCGGGCAGGTCCAGCCGCGCGATCCGGCCCGGGGAGGGCGCGAAGTCGCGGTCCGGGTCCTCGGCGTTCAGCCGGGCCTCGACGGCGTGCCCGCGCTCCACCGGCGGCTCGCCTTCGAGCCGCCCGCCCGAGGCCACGTGCAGCTGCGCCTTGACCAGGTCGAACCCGGTGGTCGCCTCGGTGATCGGGTGCTCGACCTGCAGGCGGGTGTTGACCTCGAGGAACGCGAACAGCCGGTCGCCGGGGTGGTAGAGGAACTCGACGGTCGCGGCGCCGCGGTAGCCGACCGCGACGGCCAGCCGTTCGGCCGAGGCCTTGAGCTCGGCCGCCTGCGCGGGGCTGAGCACCGGCGACGCCGACTCCTCGATGACCTTCTGGTTGCGCCGCTGCACCGAGCAGTCGCGGACACCGAGCGCCCACGCCGTGCCCTCGCCGTCCGCGATCACCTGCACCTCGACGTGCCGGGCGCCGGTGACCAGGCGCTCCAGGAACACGACGCCGCTGCCGAACGCCCGCGCGGCCTCCTGGCTGGTGCGCTCGTAGGCGTCGGCGAGTTCGGCCTCGTTCGTGATCACGCGGATGCCGCGCCCGCCGCCGCCCGCGGTCGCCTTCAACATCAGCGGGTAGCCGATCTCGGCCGCCGCCGCCAGGGCCGCGTCCAGGGTCTCGACCGCACCGCGGCTCCACGGCGCGACCGGCACGCCGACCTCCTCGGCGATCAGCTTTGCGCCGATCTTGTCGCCGAGCTTGCGCATGGCCTCCGCGCTCGGGCCGACGAACGTGACGCCGACCTTCTCGCACAGCTCCGCGAACGCCGGGTCCTCCGCGACGAAGCCCCAGCCGACCCAGGCGGCGTCGGCCCCGGTCTCCACCAGCGCGCGCTCCAGCGCCTTCAGGTCGAGGTACGGGCGCGCGGACGCGGGACCGAGGTCGTAGGACAGGTCCGCCTCGCGGACGAAGGTGGCCGTACGGTCGACGTCGGTGTGCAGGGCGACGGTCTCGATCCGGGCGCCGGTCTCCGCGGCCAGGTCCCGTACGGCGTGGATGAGCCGCATGGCGGCCTCTCCACGGTTGACGATGGCGACACGACTGAACACCCGACCGAGCCTTCCTGTAGACCAACGATGTACGCCCCGTGACACGGCAGCCCCCGGCAGTGTTCACCCTTCCGCCGGCACTTGAGAACCCCTGTTTCGCTCGACATCCGGCGGCCGGCAGTGCCATGTTGCAGACAGCGCGCTACGCGCCCCCAACACCGTAGGGCAGAGGCTCGAACTCCGGCGGGGCGGCACGGCCCGCTGTGACATGACGAAGGGTGTTCACCACGTTCCCGCCGCGCTCATGGCGATTCTGGCGGGACTTCGTCCGGGAGGCAATTCGTGCGAACGCCGCCGTTTCCGTGGACGAGTTTCCGTGGCGACTCTCCGTGCTAAATTTCCCCGCTGTCGCTAGCTACCGGATCTCGTTCCATGAACGCTGGCGGGCGGGATCGGCCAGGGGTCATTCACGGGTGAGTCCCGGTGGTAACGCGTCCTGGTCGGGTTCGACGCGGCGGGCGTTGGCCAGGGGGTTGCGCTGGAGGCTGTCGATCAGCGGATCCGAGCCGCCGACGCAGGTCCAGGTGTCGTCCCAGAGTGCGGAGACCAGCCATGACCGGTCGGCCGGGAAGAACAGGTCGGGCAGCGATCCGAGGCCGTGGCGCATGTGACCGGTTCGCCAGCCGAGGGCTTGCTCGGGCCCGGCCTCGACCAGCACGTAGGGCCAGTTCCAGTAGAGCGACACCCGGGGCGCGAGGGGAAAGACGACGTCGTGGGCGCCGGTGTCGAGGTACGCCAGCCACCAGGGCTGTCGGGCGGTGTGCGAGACGAGGTGGTCGACGAGGGCACGCTCGTAGGCGGCGGCGGTGGTGTCGTCGGCCTGGTAGGTGGTGGCGTAGGCGTCGAAGAGCGGCGGGATGGCGGTGGTGATCGAGACGCCGTCGGTGGTGTGGCCGGCGATCCAGTCCACGTCAGTGGCGGTGCCGATCCGCCAGTTCCGTCCGTCCCTGCTGGCCCACATGTCCCCATTCAAGCCGGTGCGGTCATGGTCGGATTAGGTGTTCGCCCAGAGCATGGAACGCGGCGCTTCTGCCGGACCGCTCAGCCCCGGTCCGGATGTCCCGTCGGCGGCCCCCCGGCCCCCTCCGAGCGCGGCAGGTGGGTGCAGTGGGCGACGGTGGCGTCGTCAGGGACCCGAGCATCGGGGCCTCCGGAGGCGCGGGCTTCGGCCTGCCGGACGCGGCGGATGATCTCGGCCGGCCCGTACGCGCCGAGCAGGCCCAGTACGCCGGGCCAGTCGGTCATGCCGTACGGGCTGACGATGCGGCTGGCGCCATTGCTGAGCAGCGCGACGCTGCCCAGGTCATGAAGCGACCGGCTGCCGGTCACCGCCTCCTCCGCCGCGTGCGGATCGTCCTTGGCGATCCAGTAGCCGCCCGGCTGGTTCCGCCGAGCGCGCAGTGCCTCGACGCAGGAGTCCCGGATGCGGTCGTACTCCGGCGTTCCCCTGGGAACGCCGTCCAGGGGCGCCGAGCAGGTGCGCCTGGTGGTGACCTCACGCTCGTCGGTGATGACCTGCGGGCCACCGCGGACCTGGTCGAGGACGAGGAAGGAGTCCGCGAGCAGGAGATAGTCCAGGCGGCCCCGGTGGGCGCGGACGATCGCCACGGTCGCCTGCGGGCTGCTGGGGTTCGTGATGTCGCAGGTGCCGCCGTGATCGGCGGCTATCTCGCCGATCGCGGTGGCGAGGATCGCCGCGAGGTCTCGCCCGTCGTCACGCGACAGCAGGCCGAGCAGCGCGCCGCCGAGACGGTGCGTGTACCAGGCGACACCGTGGGAACAGATCGGCTCGGTTCCCGGGATGCCGGCGCCGTCCAGCAGCACAGCGGCGCCGGGAACGGCGCCGACGAAGTCCTCGTTCGGCTGGCCGGCCCTGCCGGCGCTGGTCGCCATGCTGACGCGCACTCATGGCCTCCCACGTCAGGTAGCCGTCACCGCGAGCAGGTCGAGAACCTGGGCGGGTCGGTGGGCCACCGCCGCGACGTCCGCCGCGGCCGGGGAGGTGTCGCACCAGCGGGCGTGCACCGCCAGTGCTCCCGCCGCCTCCGCGCACGCGAGGTCCACCGCCGCGTCGCCGACGTACGCGGTCTCGGCGACGTCGACGCCCAGGAGGCGGCAGGCCAGCAACAGCCCGTCCGGCGCGGGCTTCGGCGCGGGGACCTCGTCACCACAGACCACGACCGGGAACAGCCGGTCGAGCCCCGTTCGGGCCAGCACGAGGGTCGTGCTCCGTCGTGGGGCGGCGGTGAAGATGCCGAGCCGGCAGCCGGCCCGGTCGAGGTCGTCGGCCAGGTCGAGCACGCCGGGGAACGGTCTTACGTCCGCGACCACCGCCTCGAAATGACGGTGGAAGCACTCGAGGTCGGGGGCGGTGACGGGCCGTTGCAGGAAATGGGCCAGCACCACTGGCGTGGCTCCGATGTGCCAGGTGGAGACGACCGTGGCCGGCGAGACGTCCGGCCCGCCGAGGGCGCGGATCGTGTCGGCGTACACGGTGGGAGCGATCGTCATCGTGTCGACCAGGGTGCCGTCGAGGTCGAACACGACCGCGGCCGGGCCGACGCGGGGCGGCCGGTTCACGTACGGGTTCCGGCGGGTGCGGTTCACCGGCCGCCTCTCAGCCGTCCGTGGACCCGGGCCGCCACCTCGACCCTGTCCCGCCCGACCTCGCGGTCACCGCTACCGACGCGCACGCGCACCACCACGCCCGCACCGTACGCGGCCAGCCGCCTCCCGTCGAGAACCAGTCCCCTGCCTCGTGGCGAACGGCACCAGGGCCGCGACCAGACTAACGGGTACGGTGCCCGGCGCGGTGACCCACCGGCAGCGGCAGTCGCGGCGCGTCTCGGCACCGCCCTGGGCCTCGGCGCGGAGGCCACTGAGCTGGTGGAACGCTCCCTCCGGGCCGGGGAGGCCGGTGCGGCGTGTCGCGGGAGGTGCCGCCCTCACCCGAGGGAGAGGGCGTAGAAGGCGCTGGAGTCCAGCCCGTCGAGCAACAGCAGGTGATTGAGTTCGTCGTCGAAGAACCCGCCGAGCGGGGCGGCGGACAGCCCGATGGCCGTCGCGGCGAGCAGCAGGTTCTGGGCGAGATGGCCGGTCTCGATGGCGCAGAACCGGTACCCCCGCAGCCCGTACCGGGCCCTGGCCCGGCGCAGTTCCGCGACCACGAACAGCCAGAGCGGCACCGCCTCGACGTCGAGCCCGCCGGAGGCGAAAGCGGCGTCGGGCTCGCCGGTCCGGGCGGAGCCGGCGGGCGCGAACTGCGGCGCGATCCGGGCCAGCCGGTCGGCGCCCGGATCCGGCGTCAGCCGCCGGAGGGCGTGCCGCTGCGGCAGGTACTCGTAGAGTGCGGCCGGCACCGACGTCACCCGGCGGGACAGCACCATCAGCCGGGTGGTCACCAGGGCACCCGGACTCGGGTACGCCAGGCGCCGCTGCTCACTGCCCGGCGGCGCGGTGTCGCCGGCCGCGTAGCGCAGCAGCCGGCCCAGGTCCGCCACGTCCACCTTCTCCCGGCCGACGTCGTAGCGGGTGCGCCGGTCCAGCAGCGCCCGGGCGAGCGTGGTGTCGCCGAGCGCGCCCGGCGTCGGCTCGGGCAGCGCCAACAGCCCGGTGCCGGGCGGGCCGGCCGGTCCGGGGCGGGCCGGTGCCGGCTCGACCGTACGGGGAAGCTGGTTCGGCCACAGTGGACGGATGAACTTCGACCGCTCGTGGTACTCCCGGTCCGGGGCGTCGATCCCGTCGGCGTGGAAGTCCGGTGGCCCGGCCGGTGCGGCGTACGCGGACGATGCCAGCCAGGCCAGGTGGCACTCGGCCGGGATGCTCAGGCCGAGGCGATTGTGCAGCATGTGCAGTTGCGACGCGAGGATGCCGGGGACCGCCGCGTGCAGCCGGCCCTGCCCCTCGAGCGTCCGCAACCGCTCGACGTAGGCGGCGACCTCGTCCGCCCAGTAGTTCACCGTGGTGGCGGCGCCCTTGCGCTGCGTGACGATGTCGGCGATGAGCTGCCGCCGGGCCGGGTAGGCGGACGCGTCGGCGTGGAAGTCGCGGTGCGCCGCGATCAGGGCCAGGCCGAGGTCCTGACCGTCGGCCTCCGGCACCAGCGTCCATGCGTTGGCGTAGCCGCGCAGGAACCGTACCGCCTCGTGCGCGGCGAGGCCGCTGGCGGTGAGGAAGCCGAACAACAGGTCCACGGTGGTCGACCGGCGGCGGGCAGGTGGCGCGGCGAGCAGAGCCGCGGCGACCCGACTGGACGCGGCGAACAGCTCTTCGGCCGCCCCCATCGCCTCCGGGCCGCCGTACCGGTCGACCTCCGCCCGGTACGGCTGTTCGCGTACCGTGCCGTGCGGCTGCCAGCCGAGGTCCGGCCCGACGCCGTCCCCGTGCCCGCTCAGGGCGGGGCCGGCGGAGCCGACGTCGCGCACGCCGAACCGGGCGTACCAGTCGGCCGGGCGCAGCTCCCGGGCCGGTGGCGGCAGCGCGGCCACCGCTTCGACCAGCCCGTCGCGCATTCGCCGTACCGTCTCCGGCGTGGCGTCGGCGACCCGCCAGCGCAGGTGCGGGCCACCCTCCCAGTACCGGACGAAGAACCAGGAGGAGATCTCGCCTCGGGCGAGCAGGCCCGACGTGGCCGGCACGATATGCTCCCGCAGCACCGTCTCGGTCTGTTCGGAGCCGCCGTGCAGGTGGACGTGCAGCGCGGACCAGCGACCCATGCTCGGCACTCCTTCAGGGGAACGGGTGGGGCAGGATCGGGTGGTCGGGGGCGGCGAGCCGGGCCTGCCGCAGGCGGGGCAGGCCCACCCGCCGGTTGAGGTGCCCGAAGGTCATCGGCAGCGCCCCGGGCGCGAGAACCTTCACGGCGGCCAGGCCGAGGCGCCGTTCGGCCGCCCCGGTCTGGTCCATCACCAGCGGTGGCGCCCCGGCGGCGGCCATCGCGTCGACCACCCGGCGCAGCACCTCGGTCAGGTCGGGGTGCAGCCACCGGTCGCGCCAGCCGGCGAAGTGCTTGGCGAACGGGCGGGTCGGGCCGGCGGCAGCCTCCCGCAGCGCGAAGTCGAACCGGGGCATGGCCTGCGGAAGCAGGTGCAGGGCGGCGTGGTCCGCCAGCTCCCGCACCAGCTCCGGCTCGTCGAGCATGGCGAGCAGCCGGTCCCGGGGCGGGCGGGCCGTCCTCGGTGCGACCGCCACGTTGACGCCGACCTCCAGGACCGCCGCCGCGGCGGCCCGGCGGGGATCGGGATGCGCCCCGGCCGCGGAGAACGTCGCGCCCCGGCCGGCCCGGTGCGGCTCGTCGGTGAGCGCGAGCGCCCAGACAGCCGGTATCCCGATGTCGCTGGTGATGTCGAGCAGGTGCAACGTGTAGCCCTCGGCCGCGATCCGGTCGGCGAGGTGCCGGGTCAACGGATCGGCGTCGGGCGGTAGCGCCAGGACCGGCGGCGTCCGCCCGGCGTACCAGGTGAGCAGGAAGGCGTCCCGCTCGATCGTCTCCAGGCAGGCGTAGAGGAGCGCCTCCTCCAGGCAGCCACCGACGGCGCCGCCGCTGGAGCACTCGTAGAGGAACCGGGCGGCCCCGGGCCGGTCCACCCCGTAGTAGGCGGCGTGCTCGGGCACGAGGACCGGCCGGCCACCGGTCAGGTCGTACGCCCACACCCAGGACGTGACCGTGTCCGGCGTGTACGGGGTCAGCCGGTACTCGGGGTGGCCGACCGCGTCCGGCTCCGGCAGGCCCAGCCGGACCGGGTCCACGGCATCGGCGGCGAGTTCCCGGTAGCTGCCGTGGGTGGTCGTCCGGCGTGCCCCCGGGCAGCGGCCGGCCTCCCGTTCGACCGCCTCCAGCAACGCCAGCACCTGCGCGGTCGGTCGGTCGGCCGCCCGACCGAACCCGCCGAGCCGGCCGGTGCGGCCGGGTACCGGCAACTCGGCCGCCGCGAGCGCGAGCGGACCCTGCCGGTCGGCATGGACGTGCGTCACCGGCCCGTACCGGAAATCGACCAGCTCGGCGCGGAGCGTGGCCAGGTCCGGCAGGTCGGGACGGGCCCGGAAACGGTCCGGTACGGCTTGACGGCGCGGCTGCAGGGCGATCACGGCGGTGCTGGCCGAGTCGGGTGGCAGCGCCCCGCACGCCGGACAGTCCGGCACCGCTCGGAGCAGGTGCCGGGTGACCGAGCCGTCGCCGACGGCCAGCACGCTGACCGTGCGGGGGTCGGCGTCGTCGGCGAGCTGCCCGGCGACCAGCTCCCCGATGAGCCCTCGCCAGTACGGCGGCAGCGGCAGCGGCCGGCCGTCGGCGAGCAGCGTGTCCGCGCTGCCGGCGCCGAGGACGGCCTCATGCCGGGTGTCCGCGCACCGCAGGCACGCGTTCGTACCGGGGCTGCTCAACGGACCGATCTCGATCGCCGTCCCGCGCGCCCGCACCGCCAGGTACGCCCTGCCGGCCGCGTGGGCGGTCCGCTGTTCGGCCAGGTGTCGGGCCACCGGCCAGTCCGGGGCGGCGCCGACCAGCACCGGCTGGCCCGTTCGTCGCCGTCTGGCCGACGCGGCCGACGCGACCGCCCTGACCAGGGCGTCGTCGTCCCCGGCCACCCGCACCAGGTCCCCGTCCGGGTCGCCCGGGCCGGACGGTCCGGTGGCGCCGAATGGATGGGTGCCGGTCGCCCCGGCTTGCGGTCCGACGCGCACCGCCGGTGGCCGCTGCTGTTGCCCGGCCGGGTCGGTCGGCACGCCGAGGCGCTGGACGGCCGCACCGCGCAGCAGCAGCGCCGTACCGTCGGCGAGCCCGCTCAGCGCGCGTACGACCTCGTGTGTCACCAGGAACGGCAGCAGCGGACGGGCCGGCGCCGATGGTGCCGGAGCCCCGTCCACCCCCTCGCCGGGCCAGCGGGCGGCGGCGGTGTCGTCGGCACGGCCCAGCGGCCCGATCAGCGCGCCGTCCGGGCGGATCGTCACCGGCAGCACGTCGGGCCGGACGACGTCGGGTCGCCGCGCCGACGGCGACGCGGGCGGGCGAGCGGGCGGACCCGGACGTTCGACGGCGCTCACCGTGCCGACCCGCACCACCAGGTCCGCCGCCGCGCTGTCCCCGGTGCACACGCCGGAGGCGGTCAGCGCGGCGCGTACGGCCGGCACCAGCGCACCGTCGCCGGTGACCGCGACGGTGGTCCGCGACACCGCGCCCAGCGCGTCGGCCGGGTCCCGGGCGAGCCCGGCCAGGTAGGCCGCCAACGGGTGACCGACCAGTGGCACCCGGACGTCGACCAGAACGTCGTGGTCGGCGAGAAGAGCGAACAGCCAGCGCACCGCCCCGGCGGTCCGGCCGGACAACCCGACGGTGGCGGCCTCCGGGTCGAGGCCCCGGCGGACCAGCGGCTCCAGCCGTTGCCACAGCTCGCCGACGACCGGCGGGCAGGTCACCACCGAACTGGACTGCCAGCCGCTGACGAACAGCCCACCCTCGACCGGCCGGACCAGGCTGCCCGGCCGCAGGGTCACCGCGCCCACGTCGCCTCCACGCGGCGTCACTCGGTGCGGGCCGCGAGGGCGCTCTGCCACGGCACACCGTGGATCTCCTGAGTCGCCTCGGCGAGCAGGTGAGCGCCGAGATACCGCTCCAGCGGCGCGACGTCACAGAGCGCCAGCAGTTGGTAGAGCATGTTCGTGCAGAACCGGTAGACCTGGAACTCCCGGCTCGCGGCGATCCGCTGGAAGCCCGACGCCTCCAGCGCCCGGTGGTAGGCGCTCGCCCCACGGCGGCTGAGGTCCCAGCGGACAGCGGTGGCCTCGTCGAACGAGGTCGACCGGCGACGGAACTCGGCGGAGAGCATCCCGCTGAGCGCACCCGCGTCGTACGCCCGCTCGGCGATCCGCCACGAAGCCGCGCTCCAGGCCCGCCACGCCGCCGCCACTGGCTCGGCGGTGTCCGGTGTGGACGCCTGCCGGACCAGGTCGTGGTACCGCCCGCCCGCCCGCTCGGCGAAGGCCGCGAAGCGCGGGCGCAGGACGGGACCCCGCTCGCCGAAGAGGAAGTCCTCCAGGTGGGACAGGAAGGTGTGGTAGCCGGACAGCAGCCGGCCCGGCCAGGTGTCCGCGTGCGCGGCCATCGCGGTGACCACGACGCCCACCCGGGCGGCAGGGGCGTCCCCGACGAGGGCGAGTTGGTCCAGCGACACCCGCACCGGGGCCAGCCCCGCGGCGAGAACATCGGCACGGCACTCGACCGCGCCCGGCGTACCGAGCAGGGCGGCGAGACCGCTCTGGTCGCCCTCGGTCACCAGCACCGTGTTGTCCGGATGGATCGGGTCGTACGGTGGCGGCACGAGCTCGGCCCGGCCGGCCGCCTCGGACCGGCGCCGCAACAGGTCCTCGTCGAGGCCGGCCCGGGACGGCGCCGTCGCCAGGTAGGCGCGTAACCGCTCGGCGGCCTCGGCGGCTTCGGCGGCCCGCAGCGCCGCCGGGCCGCGCAGCCGCAGGCGTACGTGTGGGCCGTGCAGCCAGTGCCGTTCCAGGTGGACGGCCAGCCCGGCGTCGCGCAGCCGCGCGGCGCCGGGCAGGACGGCGTCGCGCAGCAGCGGCGACTTGACCTCGTCGTGGTAGTGGCACACGACGTCGGTGGTCGGCGTCAGCTCGGTCACGGCGGTGTTCGGCTCGGTCATCGTTCGGCTCGGTTCGGCTCGGTGCGGGTGCGGGGGCCTGGTGTGGGCGGAGCGGAGGCGCTCGCCCCGGGGCGTCGACATGCCGGCGATCCGCGCGGTGCCCGGTCAGTCACCGGAGGCCGCCGGCAGGTAGGTCTCGAGGACCAGTTCCGTGACCCGGTGCGGGCGCTCGTGGCCGGCGGGGCGGGGGCGCGCCTCCTCGATCACCAGGGGACCGGTGATCCGGGCGAGCCATCGGGGCACACAGCGCAGGTGCAGCGGGCTGGCCAGGTCGACGAACTGCGGCTTGGGCCGGGTGACCGCCTCCCGGAGCCCGGCCACCGTGGGGGGCGTCGGCGACGGGGTGGACGGGGACCCGGTCGCCGGGGACGGCCCGGTGCCGGGCCGGCCGGGCGGCCCGTGCCCGGCGGGTCGGCTGCCCTGACGGAGGAAGACCTGGTCGGGCAGGTCCCAGGCGGCTCGCAGCCCGGCGGCGGCGACCGGTGAACCGGTCGACGGTGAGCCGAGTCCGCGAAGGCGCTCCTCGGCACCGCCGTCGAACCGCCAGCTACGGCGGGCGACGACGAACCGGCCACAGCGGAGCCTGTCGCGGACCACCGCCTGCCCGCCCGGGCCGGACACCGTCCGCGTCGCGGCCAGGTGGCCGAGCCCGACCTCACCGCTGCCCAGGTCGCCGAGCAGCGCGGCGACCCGGGCCGGCAGCGCCGGTGGAGCGAGGAAGCCGAGGTACAGCACGTCGAGCAGGTCACCGGTGGCCGGGTCGAGCAGCCGGACCTGATCGCTGGCCAGGTCGTGCACCAGCTCGATCGCGGTGAGGTCGAGGCCGCCCAGCCGTGGGTCGTCGCCGACGTCCTCGCCGAGCAGCAGCGGGTGCAGGTTGGCGTTGAAGCCGTGTACCGGTCGGAACTGGGCCACCCGGCCGGGCAGCACGCGGCGCAGCTGGGCGGCGACCGCCTCCCGCATCCCGGCGTCGCCGAAGAGGCCGAGGAAGCGGCTGGTGAACCGCCCCCAACCGCCGTAGATGTGGTTGAGGTGGACCGATCCGTCGGCGTCGGGTTGGCAGAAGAAGGCGTACGACGCCGGCCGGGCCCGCAACCAGCGGGGCAGCGCCGCGACCGCCTCGGCGACCAGTTCGGCACCGATGACGGTCTCCACACCGTCGTCCCCGCCGCCGGCCCGTACCGCCCGGGTCACCTCCTGCCGCAGCGTGGCCAGCGCGGCCAGCTCGGGCACCTGGGCGATCGGACCGCCGGCCAGGGCCCCGTCGGGGGTCACCGCGGGCAGGTCGCCGAAGCCGGCGCCGACCTCGGCGAAGAACTCGCCGAGGTCGGCGCAGCGGCCCCCGGAGCCGTACCGTTCGACGAATCGGTGCCGCAGCAGCCGGCGCAGCACCTGGTCCGCGTCGAACATCAACGCGAGCCCGGTCAGCGCGGTCAGGTCGGCGGTGTCCGCCGGCCGCCGGCTCAGCCGTACCGGTCCGGGCAGCACGACGTCCTCGGTGGCCGGGGCCAGTGGCGGCGCGGTGGCGCCGAGCGAGTGCAGGGCGTCGCGCCAGCCCGCGCTGATCCGACGTACCAGCGGACCGCGTCGCGCCGCCTCGACGTCGGCCAGGGATCGGATGTCCTGGTCGAGGCGCCGCACCTGGTCGGCGACGGCGGGATCACCGGTGTCGGCGAGCCAGTCGGCGATCGCCGCGAGCGCCGCCGGGTCGTGTTCGGTGGTCGGCGGCACCGGAACCAGCAGTCGTTCCGTGCAGAGCTGAGCGACGAGTCGGCGGGCGAGCCGCTCGGCCGCCGCGGCGTCCGTGGCGGGGTGCGCGGGGCGTCGGCTGAGGGCCGCGACGAGTTCCTCCGGCGGGTACCCGCCGGGTGCGGCGCGGAGCACCCGGATGATCGCGGCCAGCGCGGGCCGCAGCGGCATCAGTACCCGTTCCTCCCGGATCACCGGCGCACCGTCGGCGCCGGTCGTCGGGTGCTCGCGGTAGAACACCACGTGCTCGCCGAGCACGCGGGTCCCGGGCGCCAGCCGGTGCGGGGTGCGTGGCGCCTGTCCCGGGCGGCCGTTGCCGGCCAGGAAGAGGCTGGCGACCAGGCCGGCCGGTGGACGGGTTACCGCCGTCGGCACTCCGGCCGCCGACAGATCCAGGCCCGCCACGGGTTCCGGGCAGGCCACACGGTCACGTTCGGGCCGGGACCGTGGCCCGGGCGGCGGGGGGCCGGGGGCGCTGTCGTCCGGCCAGGAGCCCCAGCCGACGATGGTGAACCAGGAGAGCGGGCTGGTCCGCGTGGACGTCCGCAACGCGTACCGGAGCACGGTGGGCTCCGACTTGCGACCGCGGGCGTCCGGTACGCCGCCGCGCGCTGCCGTGCGGTGTACCGCTGCCAGCAGCTCCGGGCTGGTCAGCGCCACGGCCCGGCCGAACGGGTCGCTGCCGCAGAGGGTGGCGAGCGCGACGCGTTCCTCGGCCAGTGCCGCCTCCGACCCGGCGTCGATGGCGCCGGTCAGCCGGTCGATCTCGGCCCGAACCCGCAACCAGCGCCCCAACGCCGGCAGGCGTGCGGGAATGTCGCCGAGCCGGGCACGGACATCGCCGGCCGGGGACCGACCGTTGTGGACGTCGCGCCGCAGTGGCAGCAGGACCGACTGGCGGTACGCCCTCGAGGACCGACCGCCGAGCCGGTACAGCTCGTCGGCGAGCTCGGGGCCGAGAGAGTGGCACTCGACCAGTCGATCGACGAGGCGGTCCTGGAGGCGGCGCAGCTGCCGGCCGGCCGGCCCGGACGCCGGCTGGTCGACGCCCGTCAGGCGGATCAGCACGTACGGGGCGACCTCGACCTCCGGTGCGACCGGGCCGCCGGGTGCCGACGACACCGGTGGAGCGGAGTTCTGGCGGGTGGTGGACACGGTCTCCCCTGTGGACGGTCATCGACACCGGCCGGTCGAACCGGTGGGGACGGTCGCGCCGACGGTGTCGGCGACCCGGCCCCGCCGGTCGGCACCGATCCGGTACGACTACAGAGGAAGCTGGGCGGCGCAGGAGGAGTAGCCCAGCCACTCCCAGACGATGGAGGTGCTCGCCGAGGCGCCGGTTTCCGGCAGGGCCACCGCGTCGCGGACGGCGTGCACCTCCAGCAGGTCGGACACCTCCAGGTCGGCCAGGTTGAGGTCTTCGAGGTCGGCCAGCGTGGCCGCCATGTCCGGCATGGTCACTCCATTCTCCGAAGGCGTTGCTCCCAGAGCGGTGCGCTCGATGAGCAACACGGACAGTGGGAATGACGCTAGTCGCTTCCGACCGCGCGTTGCCCGTCCGACCGCCCAGTGACCGGTGGCCGTCCGACGGATGTCGAATATGGACAGAGCGAACGTATGGTCCCGCGATCCGGTGCGAGGGGCCGGTTGTGGTGGACGCCGGGACCCAGGTCCTCCTGAAATCCCGCAGTCCAGCCGCGGTGCGGCGAGCCCGACCGGCGGGATTGTCCGCGTCGCCGGAATGTCGCCGGAACCGGGTTCGCGGACCCGGGTCGTTGCGACACGTGCCGATTGGCCAGAGATGTCGCGGGCGGCTCTGGTCAGCAAAAAACTTGAGTTTCTCAATCTGACCTCGAGGGTCCGGGTCGAGGCAGGGGTTGACCGGATCGATGTGCAGAAGGGCGTCGAGCAGGTCCCGGACGGTCATGGCTGGTCCGCCAGTCGGAGTACGGCGTTGGCGAGGACGTCGGTGCCGTTGCCGCAGGCCGTGGGGTTGGAGTACTCGCGGGGCGTATGGCTGATGCCGCCGTTCTCGCCGGCGACGAACACCATGGCGGTGGGGCAGATCGCGGAGATCTCCTGGGCGTCGTGGCCGGCGCCGGACATGGTGCGCACGTACGGCAGACCGAGGTCGTCGGCGGTGGCGGCGAGCACCTCCTGGATGCCGGGGTGGAACGGGACGACGGCGGTCTTGGCCATCCGTTCCCAACCGACCTGGACGCCGTGGTGGGCGGCGAGCTCGTCGACGTAGCCGGCGAGGTGCTGCTCGGCGGAGGTCATGTGGTCGTTGTCGGGGTTGCGCAGGTCGATGGTCAGGGTGGCCTGGTGCGGGATGACGTTGGTCTGGCCTTCGCCGATGCCGAAGTTCCCGATGGTGGCGCGAAGCTGTCCGAAGTCGCCGCTGTCGCACATCCGTCGGGCCTCGACCACGACATGGGCCGCGACCAGGCCGGCATCGTGCCGGGACTCGATGGGGGTGGTGCCGGCGTGGGCGGCCTCACCGCGGATGGTGAGCCGCTGCCAGGAGATGGACTGAACGCCTTCGACGATGCCGATGTCGACGCCGGCATCGGCGAGGATGGGGCCTTGCTCGATGTGGCACTCGACGTAGGCGTACGGGATGGGGCGCCGTTCGTGGGCGTCGCCGTTGAATCCGATGCGAACGAGTTCTTCCTTGACGGTCCTGCCGTCCCCGTCGGTGAGCTTGTGGGCGTGGTCGAGCGGGATGCGTCCGGCCGTCACGGCCGAGCCGAGCATGTCGGTGCCGAACCGGACGCCTTCCTCCTCGGTGAAGAGTCCGACCTCGATGTCGCGCAGGGTCTCGATGCCGGCGTCGTCGAGGGTGCGCATCACCTCGATGCCGCCAAGCACACCGAGGGTGCCGTCAAAGGCTCCGCCGGTGGCGACGGTGTCGATGTGGGAGCCCATCAGTACGCACGGCAGGGACCGGTCGCGGCCCGGGCGGGTGGCGTAGACGTTGCCGATGCGGTCGACCCGCACCTCGAGCCCGGCCTCGAGCATCCACCGCACGCAGCGGCGGCGGGCTTCGGCGTCAGCGTCGGTCAGCGCCAGACGCCGGACTCCGCGCAGCCCGGTCGCCTCGTCGTGGTAGGCGCCGATCTCCTTCAGTTGCATGAGGGAGGCCCAGAGTCGGTCGCGGTTGATCCGGACGGTACGGGTCATCGAACGGGTCCTTCCGTACTGAGCAGAACGACTACGGCGTCGTGGCCGAGGTCGAGGGCGGCACGCCGCCGCGGGTCGGTGAGGACGGCCCGGACGCCGGCCAGGGTGGCCGCGCCGCTCGGGCCCGAGGAGACACCGAGCCGACCGAGGTCGTCGACGGCGCGGAGCGCCTCGTCGTCGCTGACGGCCACGGCAACGTCGCAGCCCGCGCGCAGCACCGGCCAGGCAGAGCGGGACATGGTGCCGCAGTTCAGGCCGGCCATCAACGTCGCCGCGGTCGGCACCGTCACGGGTCGGCCCGCGGTCAGGCTGGCCAGCACGCATGCTGCGGCGTCGGGTTCGACCGAGAGCACGCTCGGATGCGTGGTGCCCGGGCGTCGGTAGTGCCGCACGACCGTCTCAGCCAGCGACCCGACCCCGACCGGGACCGCCACCAGGTCCGGTGGCCCCTCGAGCTGGGCGTCGACCTCCGCCAGCAGCGTCTGGTAGCCCTCCACGATCCAGGCAGGCACCTGCTCGTAGCCGTCCCAGGCGGTGTCCTGGACCAGCGCCCGGTCGGGATGACCGTCGGCGAACTCGGCTGCCCGGCGCACCGCGGCGTCGTAGTCTCCGCCCACCCACACGACCTTCGCGCCCTCCCCGGCGATGCGGGCGGCGGTTTCCGGCAGCATCACCTCCGGCACGAACACGGTCGCCTCGACGCCGAAGTGAGCCGCCATGCGGGCGACCGCACGACCGTGGTTGCCCTCGGTCGCGGTCACCAGCGTGGCGCCGGGGCGCTGCTGAAGTACCTGGCGGCAGGCCCAGGAGGCGCCGAGCACCTTGAACGCCGGCAGCCCGAGTCGCGACGACTCGTCCTTCACCAGTACCCGCCCGACCCCAAGCTCGCCGGCCAGATCGGGGACCGGAACCAGCGGCGTGGGCGTGTACCCCGGCAACGACCGGTGGAACGCGTGCGCGTCACCCGACGCGAACGAGCTGGTCCAGTCACGAGCGGTCGGCGACCGGTACCACGGCATCATGCGGACCATCGTCCCCGCCACAAACTCATCAGGTCCAGCGCGGAAACCAGCAAGATAATGTGAAGCAAACCTGATGCATTGGGAGGCTCGGTGCTCGATCTTCGACGCCTACGACTGCTGCGCGAGCTCGCCCGCCGAGGCACCATCACCGCGGTCGCGGAGGCGCTGTCCTACAGCCCGTCCGCGGTCTCCCAGCAGCTCGCCGCGCTGGAGAAGGAGACCGGGGTGCGCCTCCTCGAGCCAGCCGGCCGCCGGGTCCGGCTGACCGCCCAGGCCGACCTCCTCGTCGCCCACACCGAGCTGCTGTTGGAAGAGATGGAACGCACCCAGGCCGCACTCGCCCAGTCCCTGAACGAGACCGTCGGCACGCTGCGGGTCGCCGCCTTCCAGACCGCGGTCCTCAGGCTCGTGCCGTACGCCCTCACCCAGCTCGCGCAGCATCACCCGAGGCTGCGGGTCGAGGTGACCGAGCTCGAGCCCGAGGTCGCTCATCCCGCTCTCGTAGCCGGCGAGTTCGACATCGTCCTCGGCGAGGAGTATCCCGGCCACCCCCTGCCGAGGGCCCGGGAGACCGAGCGGCGCGACCTGCTCACCGACGAACTTCGGCTCATCACGCCAGCCGTGTGGAGCGAGCGGTCGTTGTCCAAACTGGCGTCGCGTCCGTTCGTGATGGAGCCCGTCGGCAGCACCGCCCGGGAATGGGCGACGGCGGCATGCCGACAGGCGGGGTTCGAGCCCGACGTCCGCTACACCTCCACCGACCTGCAGATCCACCTGCGCCTCGTTGAGAACGGCCTCGCAGCCGCCCTGCTCCCCGACCTGTCAGGTGCGGGTGACCGTCACAACGTGGTCTCGCACCCGCTCCACGGCCGCCCCAGAAGACAGATCTTCACCACCGTACGGCGCGGAGCAACGCGCCATCCCAAGGTCCAGGCGTTCACGTCCGCCC
Source organism: Micromonospora sp. NPDC047620 (assembly GCF_043205005.1). Classification (NCBI taxonomy): domain Bacteria; kingdom Bacillati; phylum Actinomycetota; class Actinomycetes; order Micromonosporales; family Micromonosporaceae; genus Micromonospora; species Micromonospora sp. NPDC047620. The sequence goes on from NZ_JBIDDG010000011.1 coordinate 165,951, forward strand.
TCAAGGCCCAGCAGACTCCGGCTGGCTCGGACCGGGTGTGAGCCCATCCCGGCCGCGACGCGCAGCACGTCGAGGTCGTTGGTGATCTTCGCGGGCGGACCTGCGGCACGTCCCGTAGATCTCCAGGATGTCCGACCGATCGACCTCAGCGGCCGACGTCGAACGCAGCCACTCTCTCGGCGAGCCAGGTCACATCGGCGCCGCTCGTGACCTCGACCGGCTCGGATGCGCGGCAGAAGATCCGCCCTCCCGCGGCCACGCCATCGAGCCGCATAGAACTGTTGCTCACCCGCAGCCAGGTGCCCTCGCGCATGGCGAGTACCGGGACGTCGTTCTCCTCGAGGAACTGGGTGAGCCGCTCCTCCCGGGTCTCACCCTGGTGCGTCGAGGCCGGGTCCGGGTCGAGGTAGTGGGGGTTGATCTGGAAGGGCACGAGGCCGAAGGTCTCGAAGGACGGCGGTTGGACGATGGGCATGTCGTTCGTCGTACGCAGGCTCGGCGTCGCGACGTTGGTGCCGGCACTCGACCCGATGTAGGGCATTCCCTCGGACACCCGGGTGCGCACGACGCTGATCAGGTCGAGCTCGTGGATCGCCTTGACGAGACGGAAGGTGTTGCCGCCGCCGACGAAGACCGCCTCGGCGTTGGCGACGATGTCGCGTGGCGTGCCCTCGTGTGCTCCTCGGACGGTGATGCCGAGTGGCTCCATGGCCCGACGGACCGTGTTGGTGTAGCCGTCGTGGTCCGCCAGTGCGAAGGGGACGAACACGATGGAGCGCCGGCCGTCGAGTGCCTGGAGGATCGCGTCGCGCGCATGCTCCAGGTAGGCCCGTCCCGGAGCTGTCGAGTTGGACAGGAGCAGGAGGTTCTGGTGGCCCTGGGTCATGGTGTCTCCTCGATGCGGCCGGTCTGGCTCGTCGGCGTGGCGTTCAGTGGGATCGGAGCGTCGTGGTCTGCCGGGTTGCGGCGGCCGAGTTCGCCCGGTTGTCGAGCAGGGCGCACAGTTGCTCTGCGGCGGCCTGTAGTGCGGGCAGGTGGTCCCGGATGTCGTCTGGACGCGCCGGATGCTTGCTCTCACCGAGGCTGAGCGAGCCGACGGGCCGGCCTCTGAGCATGATGGGAACGGCGAGCGCCCTGGTGGCGTAGTCGTATTCGCCCTCTGAGTAGGCGTATCCCTGCGCGACGGTCTCGACGAAGAGCCGTTCGAGCTGGTGCTCGTCGACCTTCGTCAGCTCGGTGAACGTGGCGAAGACGCGACCGGAGATGAGGGCGCGTCGTTCGTTGCTGTCGAGGAAGGCGAAGTAGCCGCGGGAGGTGGCTCCCGCGTTGGCCGGGTACAGCTCGCCTACGAGCGGATGGCTGCGCAGCGGTTCGCCGCCGTTGACGGCGGCGACGCAGCGGACGTGCAGCCCGTCCGGGACGGCGAAGATGGCGGTGCGATCGGTCTGGAAGGCGAGCGGTTCGAGCACCCGCTGGGCCAGGGCGGCCAGCCCTCCTGTGCGCTCCCAGACGGCGGCCATCCGCCACATCGTCGGTCCGAGGCTGTAGCGCCGGGTCACCGGATCGGCGTTGAGGAAGCCGCGCGCGGCGAGCGCGGCGAGGATCCGCTGCGCGGTCGACTTGTCGATGGCGAAGGCTTCGGCAAGCTCCAGGACGCCCCAGTCGCGACGCCGCTCGGTGAACGACAGAAGGACCTCCAGGGCGCGGTCCACGGTCTGGAGCGGCGAGCGGGGGCGAGGGCCGGTGTCTGACATGGGTCCTCCGGGATGGGTGGGACGTGTGAGAACTTACCGCACCCCGACCCAGCTCGAGACGCCCTCTCACATACAGAGAAGGTATTGCGCGTGGAAGCCGGGCGGACGAATCCTGGGTGGCACCGAGACCAGGTCAGACCCAACAAAGCGCAGATTGGAGGTGGCCGTGAACCACGTGGTGCGACGAGTCCTCGCGATGATCCCGGCGCTCCTCGGCGTCGTGCTCTGCATCTTCCTTCTCACGCGAGTCCTGCCCGGTGACCCGGCCCGGACGCTCGCGGGGGAGCAGGCCGACCCCGCGACCGTCGAGAAGATCCGTGCCGAGATGGGCCTCGACCAGCCACTGGTCGCCCAGTTCGTCTCCTACGTGCGCGGCCTCTTCGCCGGAGACTTCGGGTTCGCGTGGCACACCGGGCAGCCCGTCCTCACGGACTTCGCCTCCCGGCTGCCGGCGACGGTCGAGCTCGCCATCGCGGCGATCCTGATCTCGCTGCTCGTGGGGGTCCCGATCGGTGTCATCAGCGCGACGCGTCGCGACCGGCCCATCGACCACGCCAGCCGCATCTTCTCGCTGGTCGGGGCGTCGATGCCGCTCTTCTGGCTCGCCCTCATCGTGATCTTCGTCTTCTACAACAAGCTCGGGTGGGAGCCGGCACCGCTGGGCCGCATCGCCCAGGACGTGAACCCACCGACGTCGATCACGGGGCTCTACGTCCTCGACTCGCTCCTGACCGGTGACCTCGTCGCGCTCAAGTCGTCGCTGGCCCACATCATCTGGCCGGCCCTGTGCCTCGCCACCGGGAGCACGGCGATCATCGCCCGGATGACGCGCTCCGAGATGCTCGAGGTGATCAACCAGGACTACGTGCGCACCGCTCGCTCCAAGGGCCTGCCGCCGGCCAGGGTCATCCTCAAGCACGCGCTGAAGAACGCCGCCCCCGTCATCGTGACCGTCGTCGGACTCCAGTTCGGCCAGCTCCTCGGTGGCGCGGTCATCACCGAGACGGTCTTCAGCTGGCCGGGCATCGGCGCCTATGTCGTGCAGTCCGTGCTCGCCACCGACTACGCGCCGGTCCAGGCCTTCACCCTGCTCGCCGCGGTCATCTACCTGACGGTCAACCTCTGCGTCGATCTGTTCAACGGCCGCTTGGACCCGAGGATCGAGAATGCCTGACACCACCGTGTCCGCAACCGCGCGGGACCACCGGGTCGCGTCGTCCGACCGGGCGACCGCCAGGCCCACGACCGCCTGGCGCCTCCTGGTCCGAAACCGCCTGGCGATGGTCGGTCTCGTCTTCATCGCGATCTGGACCATCGGCGCTCTCGTGGCCGACCTGCTGCCGTACTCGCCCACCGAGACCGGCGCCGGAGGGCTCCTCGAACCGCCCTCCAGCGCACACCTCTTCGGCACGGACAACTTCGGCCGCGACATCCTCGCCCGGGTCCTCGCCGGCGGGCGGATCTCGCTCTGGACCGGGCTCATCGCCGTCGGGATCTCGCTTCTCGTCGGTGTCCCGATCGGCGCCATCTCCGGCTTCGTCGGCGGCGCGGTGAGCGCGGTGCTCATGCGGGTGATGGATGTGCTCCTGGCCTTCCCGTCGCTCGTGCTGGCCATGGCGATCGCCGCCGCCCTCGGCCCCGGCCTGGCGAGCGCGATGGTCGCCGTGGGTGTCGTCGGCATCCCCGAGTTCGCCCGCATCGTCTACAGCCAGACCCGCTCGCTCCGTGAGCGTGACTTCGTCGAGGCCGGGCGCGCCATCGGCCTGCGTGATCGGACCATCCTCATCCGACACATCGTCCCGAACACCGTTGCCCCGATCCTCGTCCGAGCGACCCTCGGCATGGGCTACGCGATCCTCACGGCCGCCTCGCTCAGCTTCATCGGCCTCGGCGCGCAGCCGCCGACGCCGGAATGGGGCGTCATGATCTCGGACGGCCGTGGCTACATCATCAGCGGCGAGTGGTGGATGACCCTCTTCCCCGGCATCGCCATCGCCACCTCGATTCTCGGCTTCAACCTCATCGGCGACGGCCTTCGCGACGTCCTCGACCCACGCCTGCGGACGAGCCGATGACCCGGTGCGGAGCTGCCACGGACGCCAGCCAATCCGCCCACCCCACCCCCACCCCCACCCTGACCTGAAGGAGAACAGCGTGAAGCGCAGCGCCACCCTGGCCGCCGCGGTCGCCGTCATCTTCGTCGCAGCCGGCTGTGGAGCCAACGCCAACCAGGGCGGCTCCTCGCAGGCCGATGGGACCGCCAAGGACACCCTCGTTGCCGCCTACTCCGAAGGCGGCAAGACCCTCAACCCCGCCGAGGCCAACGACGTCACCTCCGACACGTTCGTCGTGGCGGCCTACGACCAACTGGTCACGTACGACCGCACGACGGTCGACGGCAAGCCGACCGCCAAGACGGACACGATCGTGCCGATGCTGGCCGAGTCGTGGAAGGTGAGTACCGACTCGAAGAGCTACACCTTCACCATCCGGCAGGGCGTGAAGTTCGAGGACGGCTCGGCGCTCGACTCCGACGACGTCGTCAAGACGTTCGACTTCATCAAGAAGTCGAGTTCGGCGAGCTTCCTGTACGGCATGGCCGGCATCGACACCGTGACGGCGGTCGACTCGCAGACGGTGAGGATCGACCTCAAGGCGCCGAACCACCTCTTCCTCCAGATCCTGCCGATGTACTCGTTCTCGATCATCAACATCGACAAGGTCAACGCCGAGGGCGGCAGCAAGTGGCTCGACACGCACACCGCGGGCTCCGGCCCCTACCGGCTGACGAAGTGGGACCCGGCGACGGAGGCCGTGCTCGAGCGTAAGGACGCGTACTGGGGCGAGAAGCCAGCCCTGCGTAAGATCAACACGAAGTTCATCGGCGAGGCGAGCAACCGGGTCCAGTTGCTCAGCAAGGGCGAGGTCGACATCGCGCTCGAGGTGCCCGCAAAGGACGTCGACGCCCTGTCGAAGCAGTCCGGCGTCACCATCGACTCCCGGGCCAGCAACAAGATCCTCTTCTTCGGGATGAACAACGCCATCAAGCCGTTCGACAACCCGAAGGTCCGCCAGGCCGTCTCGTACGCGATCCCGTACGACAAGCTCATCAACGACGTCATGAAGGGTCAGGCGTCGCCGATGCGCTCGTCGGTGGCCAGCTCGACCCCGGGCTTCAGCGACGCCGGCAACGCCTACTCGTACGACCTGGACAAGGCCAAGGCGCTGCTGGCGGAGGCCGGTTACCCCAACGGCTTCAGCTTCGACTTCACCCTCGGCAGCGGCTTCCAGGACTGGTCGGACGCCGCCGTGCTCATCCAGGCCGAGCTGGCGAAGATCGGCGTGACGATGAACATCAACAACATGGCGCGTCCGCAGTTCCTCGAGGCGCTCGCGACCAAGAAGGTGCAGAGCTACATCACCCGCTGGACCTCCTTCGTCAACGACCCGGGCTACCACCTCGGCCTCCTGCTGACCAGCGACGGCACGAGTAACTACGCCAACTTCCACAACGCCGAGGTCGACAACCTCTGGAAGCAGGCCGCGACCGAGTCGGACCAGAAGGTCCGCAACGATCTGTACGGCAAGGCGCAGCAGATCATCAACACCCAGGCGCCGTGGGCGTACCTCTACGAGTACAACATCGTCGTCGCGCAGCGCGCGGGCGTGCAGGGGTACACCTCGTACCCCGACGGGATCATCCGTTTCTTCCAGCTGAGCAACAAGGGCTGACGCCGCGGAGAGGCGTGCCGCCGGGCCCGCCGCCAACCCGACGCGCCCGGCGGCCGCCTCCTGCACAACACCGCGAATCCGACTCCCCGCAGGCCAACACGACACCTGGAGCCTGACTTGACCACGACATCCCCCGACTGGGAGACCCGGGTCCTCGACGAGATCGAGCGCACCCAGGACGAACTGCTGACGCTCGCCGGAGACCTCATCCGGATCCCGAGCGAGAACCCCCCGGGGGACTGCACGGACGTCGGCAACTTCATCGCCGACCACCTGCGCGCCCAGGGCCTCGACCCCGAGGTCCACGACGCCGGCGATGGTCGCCTCAGCATCGTCGTCCACCGTGCCGCGAGCAACGCCGCGGTGGACGACGACCCCACGACGGCGCGCCACCTGGTGCTCGCCGGTCACACCGACGTCGTCCCCGTCGGTGACCTGAACCGTTGGACGTTTCCCCCCTTCGCGGGGGACATCGTCGACGGCTACCTCCGCGGTCGCGGGGCGAGCGACATGAAGGCCGGCCTCGCCGGCGTCATCCACACGCTCGTCGTCCTGCACCGCCTCGGTGTCCCGCTCGCCGGGAAGCTGTCGCTCGCGGCGGTCCCCGACGAGGAACAGGGCGGCTCGCGCGGGGCGGACTGGCTGCTCGACCAGGGGGTCCTCGACGGCGCGACCGGCGCGATCATCGCCGAGCCCGCCGAACGTACGCACCCGACGATCGGCCAGAAGGGCAGCAACTGGTTCCGGATGACGATCGACGGCAAGCCGGGGCACGGCAGCCTCCAGCCGTTGCACGGCGTCAGCGCGAACCTGCTCGCGGCCAAGGCCGTCATCGCCCTGCAGCAGCTCTGGGACATGAAGCCGTCGGCACCTGAGGACGTGCGCGACCTCATCGAGCGGTCGAAGACGTTCGCCGAGGAGCGTGAGGGCTACGGTCCCGGCATCGGTGCCGTCTTCGAGCACGTCACCGTCAACATCGGCACGATCCACGGTGGCACCTCCTCCAACGTCGTCGCGGACCGGTGCGTCGTCGACGTCGACACCCGCGTGCCGATCGGGTTGTCGCGGGCCGAGGTCCTCGCCCGGGTCGACGAGCTGCTCGCCGAGGCGGGTATCGAGGCGACGATCGAGCCGACCGGCTTCCGCAGCGAACCGAACTGGACGCTGCCGAGCGACCCCATCGTCGCCGAGCTCGTCGCGGCCCTGCGCGAACTGACCGGGGACCCCACCGCGGAGGGCGTGCTCCAGTGGGCGTCGTCCGACGCCCGCACCTTCCGCAGCCACGGCATTCCCGTGCTCCAGTACGGGCCGGCGGAGCTGGCCACCATCCACGGCTTCGACGAGAGGGCGCCCGTCGCCGACGTCGTCCTCGCCGCGAAGACCTACGCCCTGACCACCCTCCGGTACCTCGGCGTCGCCGAGACCGCTGTCGAAAGCGAATGATCGTGCTGTCCCACGTCCTCACGGCCCTCGACCTCCTCGACCGTCCCGATGCCTCCGGGAAACTCGTCGCCGATCACCTGCGCACCCTCGGCGACGACGCCTGCTCGATCACCGTCGAGACGGTGGCCGGCGAGCTCGGCTCGACCGACTTCATCCAGGTCACCGTTCCGGGCAGCCGCGGCAGGACCGCCGGCGGCGACGCCCCGACGCTCGGTGTCGTCGGGCGCCTCGGCGGCCTCGGCGCCCGGCCGGAACTCATCGGCTACGTGTCCGACGGCGACGGGGCCACCGCCGCCGTCGCCACGGCCGCCAAGCTCCTCGCGATGCACGCCCGCGGCGACATTCTGCCCGGCGACGTCGTCATCTCGACGCACATCTGCCCCGACGCGCCGACCCGCCCACACGACCCCGTGCCCTTCATGGACTCGCCCGTCGACATCACCGCGATGAACGAGCACGAGGTCACCTCGGAGATGGACGCCGTCCTGTCCATCGACACCACGAAGGGCAACCGCCTCATCAACCACCGCGGCATCGCGATCTCCCCGACGGTCCGCGCCGGCTACATCCTCCCCGCGAGCGCCGACCTCGTCAGCGTCCTGGAGACCGTGTCGGGGGAGCCCGCCGTCGTCTTCCCGCTGTCGACGCAGGACATCACGCCGTACGGCAACGGCCTGCACCACCTCAACTCGATCCTCCAGCCGGCCGTCGCGACGGCCGCGCCCGTCGTCGGTGTCGCCATCACCACGGTGACGCCCGTCGCCGGCTGCGCGACCGGCGCGAGCCACGAGGTCGACATCGCACTGGCCGCGCGCTTCGCCGTCGAGGTCGCCAAGGGCTTCACCGCGGGTGCGGTGTCCTTCCACGACGAGGCCCAGGCGGCGCTCCTCGAGAGCCTCTACGGCCTGGCCACCCACCTGCAGACGAGCGGGAAGGCTTCCGCGCGCGCCTGAGCGGGCGCGCGGGACCGAGCCCAGCGGCATACGGAACAAGGAGCACGGACATGGCTGAGACCCTGCTGTCGATCGAGAACCTCTCGATCCGCATCGACACGTCGCGCGGCCCGATCCACCCGGTCCGGGGCCTCGACCTGACCATCGCACGCGGCGAGATGGTCGGGCTGGTCGGCGAGTCGGGCTCGGGCAAGAGCGTCACCGCCATGTCGATCACGGGACTGCTGCCGGCGCGGCAGGCGCACGTCACCGGCGGGCACATCCGCTTCGACGGGCGCGACCTCGCCGCGCTGTCGGACCGGCAGATGCGCAGGATCCGCGGTAAGGACGTCGCGACGATCTTCCAGGAGCCGATGACCGCGCTCAACCCGGTCTTCACGATCCGTGACCAGCTCACCGAACCGTTGCGTCAGCACATGCGCCTCGGCCGACGGCAGGCGGCGGACCGGGCGGGCCAACTGCTCGACATGGTGGGGATCCGCAACACCGCACGCGTCCTCGCCGGGTACCCGCACGAGCTGTCCGGTGGAATGCGCCAGCGGGTCATGATCGCCATGGCCATGGCGTGTGAGCCGAAGCTGCTCATCGCCGACGAGCCGACGACCGCGCTCGACGTCACGACCCAGCTGCAGATCCTCGACCTCATCATGGACCTGCAGGAGCAGCACGGAACGGCGGTCCTGCTCATCACGCACGACCTCGGCGTCGTCGCCCAGACCTGCCAGCGGGTCGCCGTGATGTACGGCGGTGAACTGCAGGAGACGGCACCGACGGAGCAGCTTTTCGCCGCGCCACAGGCCGACTACACGAAGCGGCTGCTCAGCTTCATCCCCTCCGCCAACGAGCACGTCATCGAGGCCGTCGAGGCGCTCGCCGAGGAGAGCGCGGCGCCCGACGGCTCGGGGCCGGTTCGCGTCGAGGCAGGCACGGACGCTCCCACGGCATCCGACGACGACGCGCCGGTGCTGCTCGAGGTCACCGACCTGACGAAGATCTTCACCGGGCGGCGCCGCCGTCTGGGACGTCCGGCCGACACCGTCAAAGCCGTCGACGGCGTGTCCTTCCGGGTTCGCCGTGGCCGCACGCTCGCCATCGTGGGCGAGTCCGGTTCGGGCAAGTCGACGACCGGTCGGGCCCTGCTGCGCCTGCATGAGCCGACGTCGGGGTCGGTGACCTTCAACGGGGCCGACCTCCTCGCGGCGAGTGACGACGAGTTGCGTCGCCTCCGCTCCGAGATGCAGATCGTCTTCCAGGACACGTACGCCTCGCTCGACCCGCGGTGGACGATCCACCGGGCCCTCGCCGAGCCGCTGCGGTTGCACACGGACCTCGACGACGCGGCGATCCGCGCCCGCATCGTCGACGTCCTCGAGACGGTCGGCCTGCGGGAGGAGGACATCGACCGCTTCCCGCACGAGTTCTCGGGGGGTCAGCGCCAGCGGATCGGCATCGCACGGGCCCTCATCCTCAACCCGAGCCTCGTCGTCTGCGACGAGCCCGTGTCGGCACTCGACGTGTCGGTACAGGCCCAGGTGCTCGACCTCATGAAGCAGTTGCAGCGGGACCTCGGGCTCACGTACGTCTTCATCTCGCACGACCTGTCCGTCGTCGAGATGATGGCCGACGAGATCGTCGTCATGAGCCAGGGCCGCGTCGTCGAGCAGGGCAGCGTCGAGCAGATCTTCACGGCGCCGCAGCACCCCTACACCAAGGCGCTCCTCGCTGCGATCCCGATCGCCGACCCCACCGCGCGGGTCGACCGGGCCGTGCGGCGCCGCATCGTCGAGCGTGGCGTCGCGGCTGCCGACCTGCCCGAGAAGCAGGTGGCGTGATGCGCGAACCGGCTGAGGGCGGGGCGCGCAGCGTGAGGCCGGTGCTCGGTCTCGTCACGATCGGCCAGGCACCCCGCGTCGACCTGATCCCCGATGTCGAGGATGCCCTCTCCGGCGTCGACTGGGTCGAACACGGCGCGTTGGACCTCCTCGACGTGGAAGGTATCGCCCGGCTCGAACCACGCGGCGGAGAGCGTACCCTTGTTTCCCGGCTGCGGGACGGTTCGCGCGTCCGCCTCGGCGCGACGAGCATCGCCCCGGCGCTCGACGGCGCTCTCCGACGTTGCGTAGCCGATCACTGCGGGGCCGTCCTCGTGCTGTGTACCGGCCGCGTCGAGCACGGTCCGGCGTCGGTGCCGGTGCTCCACGCGGAGGACCTCGCCCACGACCTCATGGTGCGGCTCGTCGGTGAGGGACGGTTGGGTGTCCTGTGCCCCGTGCCGGAGCAGTTGACGGACATCCGGCAGCGGTGGGAGGGGCGCCTGGGCCGCCCGGTCGTCGCGGCAGCCGTGGACCCCTACACGGCCGGCCTCGACGAGGTGGCGGCCGCCGGACGAAGGGTCGCCGCGGGCGGAGCCGACGTGGTCTTTCTCGACTGCATCGGCTACACGGGGGAGCAGCGGGAAGTGCTCGCCGCCGAGGGCATCCGAGCCGAGACCGCCCGCCACCTCGCGGTGACGGCTGCGGTGGGTCTCCTGTCTTCCGCCTCGTGCGCTGACCAGGAGCGTTCACCGGGTTGGTGACCCGACAGGGGCGGCGTTCGGTCCGGAAATCAGGCGAGCCTGGACGCGAGCAGACCCGTCAGATCCGTGAACGATCGAGATTGGTTCACAGTCGGCTTCCGGCCCGCGGCGCCGAGTATCCAGACCTCGTCCGGACTCGGGTGAGAGGCCTCGCCGATCGCCACCTGGATCACCGATTCCTGTACCGGCGCCGCCGGCATGCGGTCTGTGACTGGCGCTCACCGATCGACTACGAACGGTCAACTGCCTGTCCGCGTGGCGCTACCAAGATGCGGGCCGGTGCTCCGCCCTTTAGGGCGGGGGTGAAGGCCCGCGCGGGAGGCCGGCTAGGCCCGAGCGTGCTCTAACCCGGCTGGTTCTGCTGCTCGATGTACTGGTGAAGGGCTGTCAGGGGTGCGCCGTCCCTCCGGTGTGCCCCGAGCCTGTGGCGGCCCCACCGTGACGTGGGACCGGGGTGATGCCGCCTCACCCGGAACGGGTGAATTCACCCGCGGGCCCGCGGACGTCCGCCAGGTTCATCCGTTCCGGGTGAGGTCCCCCCACCCCGGTCCGAATGATGCTGCCCGTGGTCCGGCGGATTCTGTGGGAGGTGGTGCCATGTCGGAGGCGACCAGGACGTTCTTCGAGGCGCTCGAACGCCACGGCCACGAACGCCTGCTGAGGAAGACGAACGGCAGCATCCGCTTCGACCTCGAGCACGGCCACGAGGTCGACCACTGGCTGGTGGAGATCCGCGGTGGCACCGTCCGGGTGTCGCAGCAGAACAGCGACGCCGACGCGGTCGTCCGCGCCGACAGCGCGTTCTTCGACCGGTTGGCGCGCGGCGAGGCCAAACCGCTCGCGGCGTGGCTGCGGAACGACATAACCTCCGAAGGACAGTTCCGGTTCATCCTCCTGTTGGAGCGGCTTTTCGCGCCGCCGCCCGGCGCGCGTCACCCGCGGATCGCCGCCCGTGGCCGTCGGAGGCAGGGATGAAAAGCGACCTCGTCAGAGTCCTGGACGGCAACATCTTCGTGTTGAGCGACGGCAGTGGCGACATAGACGCCGGCCCCAGCGTCCCCTTGGGGTTCTTCTCGTTCGACACCCGGTTCCTCTCCCGGTGGCGGCTGACCGTCAACGGCGAACGGGTGAGCGCGCTGGCCGTGGACGACGCGTCGTACTTCGAGGTGCGGTTCTTCCTGGTGCCGGGGGCCCCGACGCACTACGTGGACGCCAAGGTGTCGGTGATCCGGGAACGGTCGGTGGTCGGCAGCAGCTTCGAGGAGCGGTTGACGGTGCTCAACCATTCCGGGGAACCGGCTGACTTCACGGTCCGCGTGGACGCGGCCGGTGACTTCGTCTCGGTGCTCGCGATCGGGCAGGAATGGGTAAGACCCGGTCGGCTCTACCAGCACGTCGAGGACGGGCGCCTGCACCTCGGCTACGTGCGGGAGAAGTTCCGGCGGGAGACGGTGATCTCCACGACTGAGCCGGCGCAGGTCGACGAACAGGGGCTGACCTACCACATCCGGATCGAACCCCACGGGCAGTGGACCACCATGCTGCACGTCCAGGGGCTGGTGCTGCGCCCCGACGGTCAGGATGTCCGAGAGCACATTTCTCCCGGCCGCCAACGACGCGACGCCGCACGGCTGCAGGACGACCTGCGGCAGTGGCTCGACAAGGCTCCGCAGTTGGGCTGCGACTGGAAGCCGGTGGAGCGGGCCTACGAGCGCAGCCTGGTCGATCTCGCCGCGCTCCGGTTCGCGCCGCTGACGCTGCCGACCGAGCCGTTGCCGGCGGCGGGACTGCCGTGGAACGCGACTCTCACCGGCCGCGACGCCATCCTCACCAGCCTGCAGGTGTTGCCGTTCACGCCGGAGTTGGCCGTCCACACCCTGCGGATGCTCGGCATCGACCAGGGCTCCGTGCTCGACGACTTTCTTGACGAGGAGCCGGGCAAGGTCGCGCGCGAGGTCCGCTACAGCGAGCTGGTCGCGTTCGAGGAACGCCCCCAGTCGGAGTATTTCGGTGCTGCCGACAGCACCCCGCTCTACGTGATTCTGCTCGACGAGTACGAGCGGTGGACGGGGGACGCCACACTCGTGCGCGAATTCGAGGACGAGGCGCGTGCGGCGCTGCACTGGATCGACGAGTACGGCGACATCATGGGCGACGGCTACGTCTGGTACCAGCGCCGCAACGAGCGGACCGGGCTGGAGAACCAGTGCTGGAAGGAATCCCCGAACGCCATCTCGTTCCGGGACGGCCGGTTGCCGAGCCAGCCCCGGGCGACCTGTGAGCTGCAGGGCTACGCCTACGACGCCAAGATCCGCGGCGCCCGACTCGCCCGCCAGTTCTGGCACGACCCCGCGTACGCCGATCGGCTGGAAAGAGAGGCCGCCGAACTCAAGGACCGCTTCAACCGCGACTTCTGGATCGACGACGGCGAGTACTACGCGCTTGCCCTCGACGGCGACGGCCGCCAGGTCGACGCACTCTCCTCCAACATCGGCCACCTCCTGTGGAGCGGCATCGTCGACGAATCCCGAGCCGCGAAGATCGCCGAACATCTGCTCGGACCCCGCCTCTTCTCCGGCTGGGGCGTACGCACCCTCGCGCATGGAGAGGGGCGGTACAACCCACTCGGCTACCACGTCGGCACCGTCTGGCCGTTCGACAACTCCTTCATCGCCTGGGGCCTGCGCCGCTACGGATTCCACCAGGAGGCCGGGCGCATCGCCGAGGGAATCATCGGCGCGTCCCGATATTTCCAGGGGCGCCTTCCGGAGGCCTTCGGCGGCTACGACCGCGAGTTGACCCGGCACCCCGTCCAGTATCCGGCGGCGAACAGCCCGCAGGCCCTGGCCACCGCGGCCCCCCTGCTGCTGGTGCGCACGCTGCTCGGCCTTGAGCCGTACGGCGAGGATCTGGTGGTCGCGCCGGCACTGCCTGAACGGTTCGGTCGGATCGAACTGCTCGACATACCAGGGCGGTGGGGCCGCATCGATGCCATCGGCACCGTCGCACCCCAGGAGGCGACGCTCGGCGGATGAGCCTGGCGCGGTCACCTCGCTGACGGTGTCGGCGGTTGGCGCCGGCTGGCGGGGGCGGCTGGTCCGGGACGGCTGCCTGGTTCCGGAGTTGCCGGCCCTGGCCACCGCCAGGCTGTCTTCCTCCACGACTCCACAGGATGCAGCTTGACCAGGCCATTGTCATTGGGCGGTTATTGGTCTACGGTTCAGGACCAATAACCGCCCAATGTTCGAGGTGATCATGTACGAGCCCGCCGACATCAGCGATGTCGTCGTCGACGAGACCCGGCCGGTACCCGCGTACTACCAGGTCTACGAGGCGTTGCGGCAGCGGCTCGGCGGCTCCGACCTCCCCCCGGGCAGCCGGCTGCCCACAGAACGGGCCATGGCCGAGCAGTTGGGCGTGAGCCGGGCCACGGTCCGCGAGGCGCTGACCCGCCTCGAACGCGATGGGCTCGTCAACCGGCGGCAGGGCGACGGCACGTACGTGGCCGAACCCCGGGTCGAGCACGACATGCGGTTCCTGCACGGGTTCTCCGCCGAACTGGCCCGGCGCGGGCACCGAGTCCGCTCGAAGGTCCTCGCCATGGGCACCGTCCGTCCCTCCGCCCGGCTCTGCGAGGTCCTCCGGGTCGCCGACGGCCCGGACACGGTGATCGAGCTGCGCCGGGTCCGTTCCCTCGACGGCAGCCCGGTGTCGCTGGAGACGGTGTGGCTCTCCGCCGACCGGTGCGCCCCCCTGCTCGGCGTCGACCTGAACGACCGGTCGCTCTACGACTCGCTGCGCGCCTTCGGTATCCAGCCGGTACGCGGGCACGAGCAGCTCACCGCCACCATCCTCGACGACTTCGAGGCGACCTGCCTCGACCAGAGGGTCGGCGCCCCCGCCTTCCTGGTCGAACGGGTCACCTACGACGCCGCCGATCACCCGGTCGAGTACGTCAAGAGCGTCCTGCGCGCCGACCGGTTCACCATCCGCACCGACCTCGACCTCGAGGCGGCCCGTTCTCCTCACACACCCCCCACCACCGAAAGCTGACCGGAGGTTCCCCCATGAGCGAGCGCAGCGAGCGAAACATCAAGCACGGTCCGGATGCACCTCGTGACGGCCGCCGAGCGCAGGAAGAAACCGGCCCGAGCAACGCCGAAGCCCGGCGGGTCGAACGCCGTCGCGGTGCCGCGCGCTTCTTCACCCCCCGCCGGATCGCCCGCATCGCCATCCTCGTCGCGCTCAGCGCCGTCGGCGCGTTCATCAAGCTGCCCAGCCCGACCGGCACGGTGGCGCTCGACTCCGCGCCCGCCTTCCTCGCCAGCGCCGCGTTCAGCCCGCTCGAAGGGTCCATCGTCGGGGCGCTCGGGCACCTGCTCTCGGCCCTGACCACCGGTTTCCCGCTCGGCCTCCCCGTCCACCTGCTGGTCGCGGCCGAGATGGCCGTCTTCGTGGCGATCTTCGGCCTGCTGGCCCGCCGGGTGAACATCTGGCTCGCGATCGTCGTCGGCATCGTGCTCAACGGGGTCGGCGGCGCCGCCATCATGATCCCGATCGGCGGCGTCGGACTCTTCGCCGCGCTCGTGCTGCCGCTCACCGTCGGGTCGGCGATCAACATCCTGGTCGCTGCCGCCGCGACCCGGGCCCTGCGCTCCGCCGGCCTCGCAGAGGAGGAGACCAGATGACCGGCGCGGTACGCGGCGTCCGGCGAATCCGGGACCTCACCGTACTCGACCTCACCGACAGCTGCCTGGTCGTCGCCTGCGACTCCGTGGGCGGCATCGGCCCGAAGCCGCACGACACGGTGGCCGTACCGGCGTCGACCACCGCGCACTTCGCCACCCGCGTGCCGTTGCTGGAGGTGCTCTGCGCCGGAGCCACTCCGACCCTCGTGGTCAACACGCTCTGCGTGGAGGCCGACCCGCAGGGCCGGGAGATGATCGCCGCGGTCGTCGCGCTCGCCGCCGAGGTCGGCCTCGACGCCGACCGGGTCACCGGTACGACCGAGGACAACGTCCCCACCGTCGCCACCGGCATCGGCGTGACCGTCCTCGGCGAGGCGGCTCACGGGGCGCTGCGCCCCGGGGCCTCCCGCTCGGGGGACGTGGTGGTCTGCCTGGGGCTGCCCCGCTCGGCACCCCGGGACCGGGTCGTCCCCGGCCACCCCGACCTGGTCGGCCTCGCCGACCTGCGGGCCCTGCTCGACAGCGGCGTCGTCCACGACGCGCTCCCGGTGGGCTCCAAGGGCCTGGCCTGGGAGGTGCCGCAGCTCGCGGCCAGCGCCGGGCTCACCGTCGACTGGCGGAGCGACCATCCCGTACCGGTCGACCGCTCCGCCGGCCCGTCGGCCTGCGTCCTGGTGAGCTGCCGCCCGACTGACCTGACCACGGTCCGTGCCGCCTTCCCCGATCCGCTGCCGGTGAGCGTGGTCGCCGACCTGACCGAGGAGGCACCATGACCACCCGAGGACTGACCCGAGCCCCCGGCGGCGAGCCGCGGGGCACCGGCGACCCGGACGCCGTGCTGCGCGCCGACGGCGTCGGCTTCCGGTACCGGTCGGCCACCGAGCGCCAGCTCACCGACATCTCCTTCCAGATCCGGCGCGGCGAGCGGGTCGCCGTCATGGGCGCCACCGGGGCCGGGAAGACCACCTTGTTGATGATGTTCAACGGGCTCATCCCGCACCACCACGACGGTGAGATGCACGGGTACCTGACCGCGGTCGGCCTGGACACCGTCGAACACGACGTGGTCGACCTGGTCCGGCACGTCGGCCTGGTCATGCAGGACCCGGAGTCGCAGATCACCGGCCGGCTCGCGCTGGACGACGCGGCGGTCGGCCCGGCAAACCTCGGGCTGCCCCGCAGCGAGGTGCTGGACCGGGCCCGCCGAGCCCTCGACGCGGTCGGCCTCGGCGAGCTGGCCGACCGGGACACCGGGCAGATGTCCGGTGGGCAGCAGCAGCGGCTGGCCATCGCCGGCATCCTGGCCATGGCTCCGGAGATCCTCGTGCTCGACGAGCCGACCAGCGAACTGGACCCGGCCGGCACGGCCCAGGTGTTCGCGGTGGTGGAGCAGGCCGCCGCCGACCGGGACCGGACCGTGGTCCTGGTCGAGCACGAGCCGGAACTCGTGGCGCAGTGGGCCGACCGGCTGATCGTCCTGCACGACGGTGCCCTCGTACACGACGGCCCACCGGCGGAGTTCTTCGCCGCCGCGGAGCGGGCCGAGGCGGTGGGACTGCGACCACCGCAGGTGACCACCGTCTGCCACGCGCTCCAGCGGGCCGGCCGGCTGCCCGCCGACCGGACGGCGGTGACCCTGGACGAGGCGGTCGCCGTGCTCCAGGACCGGCTGCCGGTCACCGCCTCGGCACGCGCCGGCGCCCGAGCCCCGCAACCGGCGGTTGCGGCGGACGCGGCCGTCGTGATCGAGGCGGCCGGCCTCGGCCACCGCTACCCCTCCGGGGTGCAGGCCCTGTCCGACGTGGACGTCCGGGTCCGGGAGGGCGAGTTCGTCGCCCTGCTCGGCCGTAACGGCGCCGGGAAGACAACCTTCGCCCGGCACCTCAACGGCCTGCTCCGTCCCACCGCCGGCCAGTTGCGGGTGTACGGCCGCCCCACCGGCGACCGCTCGGTCAGCGACCTGGCCACCGACGTCGGGTACGTCTTCCAGAATCCGGACCACCAGATCTTCGCCCCGACCGTCCGCGACGAGGTCGCGTTCGGGCTGCGCAACGCGGGTTGGGCGGACGACCGGATCGAGGAGAAGGTACGCGAGGTGCTCGACCTGGTGGGCATGCGCGCCCATCTTGACCACCACCCGTTCCGGCTCGGTAAGGGGCAGCGGCAGCGGCTGGCGGTGGCCAGCGTCCTGGCCCTGGAACCCCGGATCCTCATAGTCGACGAGCCGACGACCGGCCAGGACTGGCGCGGCGCGCGGGCGATTATGGACCTGGTCCGCGAGCTGAACAGAGCCGGCCGGACCATCCTGATGGTCACTCACGACATGCCCCTGGTCGCCGAGTACGCACATCGGGCGCTGGTGTTCGATGCCGGGCGGCTCCGCGCCGACCTTCCGGTGGCCGACCTCTTCGCCGACGAGGACCTGCTCGCCGGGACCCAACTCGTCGCACCCCAGGTGACCCGCCTGGCCCGGCGGCTCGGGCTGCCCCCGGTCACCACCGTCGGAGCGTTCGTCGAACTGTGGGAGGAAGCCTGATGTTCCTCGAGTACCGGCCCGGCACGAGCTTCTTTCACCGGATGGACGTCCGCACCAAGCTCCTCGTCTTCGTGGTCGCGGTGGTGTTGACCTTCCAGTTCGCCCACCCGCTGCCCAACGCGCTGCTGGCCGTCGGCTCGCTGCTGCTCCTGCCCGCGCTCGGCGTGCCAGGGCGGCAGGTGGGCAAGCTGCTGGCGCCCTTGGCCCCGGTCGTCGTCCTGATTCTGGTCTTCGCGGCGCTCAGCCGGGGCCCCGGCGACTTCGACTCGTCCTCCTCCGCCCGGGTGCTGGTGCACCTCTGGTTCGGTGACGGCCTGCCGCTGACCGTCGGCGGCCTGGCCCACGGCGCCAACCTGGGCCTGCGGATCCTCACCATGGTGTGCCTGACCGCCGCGCTGATCGTCAGTACGCCGGTGGAGCACTTCGTCGCCCTGATGCGCATGGCTCGGCTGCCGTTTCCGGTGGTCTTCATCGTGATGACCGCCCTGCGGTTCGTCCCGACCATGCAGCACCGGGCCAACCAGGTACTGGACGCCCAGCGGGCCCGGGGCGCAAAGATCGACGGCGGGATGATCGGTGCGATTCGCGCCTACACCACCATCATGGTGCCGCTCTTCTCCACGGGCATCCGGATGTCCGAGGAGTTGGCCGCCGCGATGCTCAACCGTGGCTACGGCATCACCCGGCAACCCACCGCGCTGACCATCCTGCGTCCGACCTGGCGTGATCCCGCCATAGCCGTGGTGACCGCCGTGGTGGTCGGCGTGGTCGTCTGGGCCCGGCTGACGGGTTGGGGATCGTTGTGACCACTGTAGAACCGATGAATGGAGTACCGACATGACCGACCGAGCGACGCTGGACACCGTGACCACAGCGGATCGGGCACGGGGCTGCCTAGCCGGAGTGGCGCTCGGCGACGCCATGGGCATGCCCGGCGAGCTGTGGCCACGCCAGCGGGTCGTGTCGACCTTCGGCTGGATCGACCGTTTCCTTCCCGGCCCGGACGGCCACTTCGTGGTGGACGGCTTCGTCGCCGGCCAGGTCACCGACGACACGCAGCAGACGTACATGCTTGCCGAGGCGATCCTCGCCGCGGGCGGCACCGTGGACACCGCCGTGGTCGCCCGGCACCTCGTCGAGTGGGCCGACCGGGTGGGAGCGAGCGAGGGTAATTTCCTCGGCCCCAGTTCGGCCCAGGCGATCCGGCGGCTCCGGGAGGGGGCCGACCCGGCGGAGACCGGCAAGGGCGGGGAGACCAACGGCGCCGCGATGCGGATCGCCCCGGTCGGTCTGCTGCACCGCAGCGACCGACTTGACGCGCTGGTCGACGGGGTGGTGGCCGCCTCGCTGATGTCCCACAACACCAGCGTGGCAATCAGCGGCGCCAGCCTCGTCGCGGGCACCATCAGCGCCGCTGTCGAGGCGCCTGGTTCGGCCGACCGGCCCACCCGGCTGGCCGAGGCGCTGGAGGTCGGTTACGAGGCGGGCCGGCTCGGCGCGACCCGGGGCGAGCAGGTGGTCAGCCCCTCGGTGGTCCGCCGCGCCCGGTGGGCCGCCGACCTGGCGCGGCAGCCCGGGGACGACGCCGACTTCCTCGCGGACCTCTACGACCTGGTCGGTGGCGGCGTGGCGACCGCCGAGACGGTGCCCGCCGCGATCGGTCTGCTGGTCCGCTCGGGCGCGGAACCGTTGCGCTGCGCCGTGCTGGCGGCGAACCTCGGCGGGGACACCGACACCATCGGCGCGATCGCGACCGGGATGGCCGGCGCGGTCAGCGGGTTCTCCGCCATTCCCCGTGACCTGTTCGACCAGCTCCGGGCGGTCAACGGGATCGACCCCGAAAAGCTCGCCGACGCGCTGCTCGACCATCGTCACTGACCTGCATCGGGTGTGATCCTCGGCGACCCGCACGGGTTGGTCCGGGGGTTCGACGCCCGCCCCGACCGGGGCGGGCGTCGACGCGGGGCTCGCGATTGTCGGGCCCCGCGTCATACCCACGATTCGGTTTACCCTTCATGGGGACGGCTTGCCGCCGCGATCGAGTCCGAGACCCGGGCGACCACCGGCGGCCCCGCCACCGCGCCGCCGCCCGCGGCCCGCCGCCACCATCGCCACGACCGTCGTTGTCCTGGTCGGCGCCCGGCGATTCCGCACCCGCGGGGTCGACTCCGCCCGATGTTCGTCCGCGCCGCCGGACAGCCGCTCGTATGCGACCGTCGCGGCGGTCCCCGCCGCCTGCAGCCCAACACGACGGCGACCGACACCCGGACCGGCAATGCCGCGAGCATCCGCTCCAGCGGCGAACTCGCACACGCCTTCGCGGTATCGGAGCAGGAGCCAAGACGCGTACGCCCTACGCCTTTGCTCGACCTGATCTGCGTCGGCCAGGTGACGCCATCAGCGCCGACGGGAACGGGTGACGCGGCCGGTCAGGCCGGCGCCGCTTCGCCGATCGCCTGGTCCAGGATTTCCAGACCGAGGGCCAGTTCCTCTCGCGTCGTGGTGAGGGGTGGTGCGATCCGGAAGGTGCTTCCCATGCCGGGCAGTTGCACGACGTTCATGTGGAGGCCAAGTTCGAGGCAGCGGCGGGTGACCTGGGTGCCGAGGATGTCCGAGCCTTCACGCGTTTCCCGGTCGATGACGAGTTCGATCCCCTGCATCAGGCCGCGCCCCCGTACGTCTCCCACCACGTCGTGCCGGTCTCTGATGTCGAGCAGGCCGGCGCGCAGGAACCCGCCCAGCTCCCGTGCCCGTATGTCCATGTGCTCCTGCTGGAGGACGTCGAGCACGGTGTTGCCGACGGCGGCGACGAGAGGGTCGGACACGTGTGTGGTGTAGAAGAGGTAACCCAGCTCGTGTGCCCGTTGTTCGATCTCTTCGGTCGTGACCACCGCGGCGAGTGGTAGGCCGGCGCCCAGCGTCTTGGACAGCGTGAGGATGTCGGGCACGATGCCGTCGCGTTGGAAGGCGTACCACGTGCCGGTGCGGCACAGGCCGGTCTGCGCCTCGTCGACGATCAGCAGCATGCCGCGCTCGCGGCACTTGCGCGCCAGGGCGGCGAAGTAGCCCGGCGGTGGCTCGATGATGCCGCCAGAGCTGAGGATCGGCTCGACGATGCACGCCGCGAGACTCCCCGACGACTGGGCATCGACGAGGGCGAAGCCGTAGTCGAGCTGCCGCTGCCAGTCAAACTCGCCGTCGGAGGTGGTGAAGTCGGGGCGGTACGGGTTGGGCGTGGGGATCGCGAAGTTTCCCGGCGGCGTAGGCCCGTAGCCCCGGTGGCCGGCGCTGTATGTTGCGGCGGCCGCGGCATGCGTCATGCCGTGCCACGACTTGGCGAAGGCGACGATCTCGTGTTTGCCCGTCACGAGCTTGGCCATCCGAATGGCCGCCTCGTTCGACTCGGCGCCGGTCGTCAGCAGCAGCGCCTTCTCGAGTGGCGGGGGGAGGGACTCGGCGAGCCGGCGCGCGAGGTCGACGACCGAGCGCGACAGCATGCCGCTGAACAGATGGTCCAGGCTGGCGATTTCCCGCCGCACCGTGTGGACGATCGCGGGATGACAGTGGCCGAGAATGGCGCTCATCTGACCTGAGGTGAAGTCCAGGATCCGCCGGCCGTCAGCGGTGTACACGAAGCTGCCGGCCGCGCGCTCGATGATCTCGGGCGTGAACGGACCGCCGTAGCGCACCAGATGGCGGTCGACGTCAGACCAGAACTGTTCGGCGGCGCTCTGCTCCGTAGTCAGCGTCATACGCCTCACGATAGGGCCGTTCGTTATGCGCGAAAAGCTGAGGTTTCTGGCTACGCTGTGCGGAATTCGCGCACAAGGAGTTTCCGATGCGGCTGAACACAGCGCGCCTGGAGATGCTCAGCCTGCTGGACGGCCTCGGCACCATGCGGGCCGTCGCCGCGGCCCTGCACATGAGTCCGTCGGCAGTGTCGGCGCAGTTGGCGGTCCTGGAGGCGGAGACCCACACCGAACTCCTGCGGCGCACCGGCCGCCGCGTACAACTCACGCCTGCTGGGCATACGCTCGCCCGACACGCCCGCATCATCCTCGACCAGGTCAAGGCCGCCGAGGTGGACTTACAGGGTCTCTCCGGACAACCAACGGGACCGGTACGCCTCGCGGCCTTCTCCAGCGCCATCCGGTCCGTCGTCATTCCGCTCGCCGTGCGGCTCCAGAAGACGCATCCAAGGGTCGAGCTTGAGGTCGCCGAACTCGATCCGCAGGCCAGCCAACCGGCCCTGCGTCGCGGTGACTACGACATCATCGTGACGGCGGATTTCATCGACGGGTCCATGCCGCTGCACCCTGACGTGCATACGATCCCGCTGCTCACCGATGCCATCGTGCTCGTGCTGCCACGGTCGCAGGTCGCACCGGACGAACCGGCGGACCTGGCCGACTTCGCCGATGCGGCCTGGTCCATCGACATGCCCGGCACGTACCTGTCCAACCTGGTGACGAGCACCTGCCGGCAGGCCGGCTTCGAGCCAGTGGTGGCTGGCCGCTTCGCCAGCTACGAACTGCTTCTGGCGCATGTCGAAGCCGGCCTGTCCGTGTCGCTCCTGCCCGAGCTTGCCGTCGACCGTCGCTACCGCGTCGACACCCGCCCGCTGCGCCGACCGTTGAGCCGCCACGTCTATGCGGCCGTGCGCAGCCGATCAGCTCTCACCGCAGCGAGCCAGATCGTCCTGGACGAACTACGCGGCCTCTCAAGGACGTCCTCCAACGTCTGGCGAGACGGGTCCGACCGCCAGCCGTTGGGGGGCCGGGTGGTCGGCCGTGACGGCGGAGGCGGCGACGAGGAGCATGTGAGGCATCTGCCGGATCGGTACGAAAGACGCGGTCGTCCCTGAACCGGTGGGCCGGAACCTGTCAACAACGCCCTGCCCGTCCGATGCGCGCACGTGCCTTGAACGCCGAGAGCCACCGGCGGGACGAGAGGCTGCCCCCGGGCAACGGGGCTCCCAAGGCGACCTGACCCTGCCCCGACTCGGACGGGTCGGCACGGCAAGCCGATCCTGGCCCCGCCGTTCGTCGAGTGACTCATGGGGCTGCCCGGCCACTGGCTGTTCTTCGCGGGCAGCCGACCGCTGCCCGCGAAGAACCCCCCAAGCCTTCGTCACCCCGACCACCCCGTAGCCGGCATGCTGGCCCACCGGCGAGCCGGACCCGCTGATACCGGCATGCTGGAGCGACCCGAGCAGTTCCTGGTCCTACTCCACGTCGACGTCCACGTCGATGTTGCCGATGCAGACGACGACGTTGTTGGGCTGAGTCCTGTTGTCGTTCGTCGTCTCGACCGCTGCGGACTGCTCGACGCTGACGTCGCTGTCCCGGATCGTGTTGTCGCTGATGATTTGGGCGACGGTCACCTCGTTGCTCTGCTCGTTGGTCGCGCAGACAACCTCGGTGCGGTCCCAGGCCCCGGGCTCCGTGTGTCCGTAGGGCGCGGCGAGTGCGGCGGCGGGCGCACCGAGCAGCAGGGCGGCGCTGCCCAGCGCTACCCCGCCGGCGAGCCTGATCAGAAACCTCTTGGACATGTCCCTCACTCCCTTCTGGTCGGCTCAGGAAGACGAGCCACGACGAACATAAGAAGGATTCATGTCCGGTCGGAGCGCTTTCCAGGTTCTTGAGGCGAACATGCCTTCGGCTGCTATAAGTAGTTGTTTCACATTTCCGGGTGGTAGGCCCGGTTCAGGTCTGGTCTGCGACGACTCAGACGGCCTGTCCGGCGAGAGGAAACCCGAACGGGTGGAGCTGCGCCGAGGCGGGGGAGTCATCCTGCCGAGCGGCGGCGAGCGGAAAAGCTGAGCGTCCAGCCGGACGCGGCCACAGCGGCGATCGCGGCTGCGACAGCGGTGTCATGCGCGCCGCGGTGTGTCGGATGCTGGCTCGCCCTCGCTCCGGCGGCTGGGGCGAGGCGAGGGCGTGCCCGCCCTTTCGGCCAAAGTCTGATACGGCCTGGGGGTAGGGGTAATGCCCGTGCTGCTCATCGGCCTCCTGAACCTTCGTTGTAGCAGGGAATGGGTGGGTCATGGGCCACCGTTGCCATATACCCCTAGGGGGTATATGGTGCCGGTGGAGGTGGACGGCATGAGACACGAACACGCGACCCATACCGACCCGGCGCACGTGACCGGTGAGGCGCGACACCACGGGCATCACGTGCAGGTGGGCGAGCAGAGCCCTGGTGGGGCGCATGAGGGGCATTCAGACGGTCCCGGATCGGCGGGTAGCCACGCCGGCGGCCACCACGACCACGCGGGGCACGGATCCGCCGGTGGGCACGGCGGTCATGACAAGCACGCGGGGCACGACCCGGAGCAGTTCCGGCGCAAGTTCTGGCTGAGCTTCGCGCTGACGATTCCGATCGTGGCGACGAGCCACATGGTGATGGGCTGGTTCGGCTACACCCTCGACTTTCCCGGCATGAGCTGGGTCGGCCCGGTCCTCGGCTCGGTGGTCTTCCTCTACGGAGGCTGGCCGTTCCTGCTCGGCGGGATCCGCGAGGTACGCGACCGCGCTCCGGGGATGATGCTGCTGGTCTCGATGGCCATCGCGGTGGCGTACGTCGCGTCGCTGGCGACCAGCCTTGGCGCGTTCGACCTGGACTTCTGGTGGGAGCTGGCGGCGCTGGTGACGATCATGCTGTTGGGGCACTGGCAGGAGATGAAGGCGATCGGCCAGGCGCAGGGTGCTCTCGCCGCGCTGGCCGCGTTGCTGCCCGACGAGGCCGAACGGGTCGACGACGACGGTACCCCGCGCCGCGTGCCGCTGGCCGAGTTGCGGGTGGGCGACGTGGTGCTGGTCCGCTCCGGTGCCCGGGTGCCGGCCGACGGCTCGATCGTCGACGGTGCCGCTGAGCTGGACGAGTCGATGATCACGGGGGAGTCCCGGCCGGTGCCGCGCGGCGTGGGCGATCGGGTGGTGGCCGGTACGGTGGCCACCGACTCCGCGTTGCGGGTCCGGGTCGACGCGGTGGGCGAGGACACGGCACTGGCCGGCATCGGTCGGCTCGTCGCCCAGGCGCAGGCGTCCAGTGGCCGGGCGCAGGTCCTGGCTGACCGGTTCGCCGCGATGCTGTT
The DNA here is from genome assembly GCF_043205005.1 of Micromonospora sp. NPDC047620. Lineage (NCBI taxonomy): Bacteria > Bacillati > Actinomycetota > Actinomycetes > Micromonosporales > Micromonosporaceae > Micromonospora > Micromonospora sp. NPDC047620. The sequence continues at coordinate 190,728 of NZ_JBIDDG010000011.1, forward strand.
CTACGTCGCGACCGCCGCCGCGTTGGTCACCTTCGCCGCCTGGTGGGCGCTGGGGGACCTCGACCAGTCCGTGGCCCGCACGGTGACGGTGCTGGTGATCGCCTGCCCGCACGCCCTCGGGCTGGCCATCCCGTTGGTGATCGCGCTGTCCACCGCGGTGTCGGCCAAGGCCGGCATCCTGGTCAAGGACCGCCTCGCCCTGGAGCGGATGCGCACCGTCGACGCGGTGCTGTTCGACAAGACCGGCACCCTGACCAAGGGCGCCCACACCGTCACCGCCACGGCCGCCGCCGGCGGCACCACCGAGGACGAGGTGCTGCGGATCGCCGGCGCGGTCGAGGCCGACAGCGAACACCCCCTCGCCAAGGCTCTGGTCAAGGTCGCGCAGGACCGGGGGCTGCGTGCGACCGCCCGGGACTTCCGATCGCTGCCCGGTCGGGGGGTCCGGGCCGTCGTCGACGGCACCACCTGGGCGGTCGGCGGCCCCGCCCTGCTGCGGGAACTCGGCGCGCAGGTTCCCGAGGAGCTGGACACCGTTGCGCGGGGATGGTCGGCCCGTGGTGCGGCGGTGCTGCATCTGATCCGTCTGCCGGAGACCGGCCAACCGGCCGCGGTGGGTGCGTTCGCCTTGGAGGACGAGGTCCGTCCGGAGGCCCGCCAGGCCATCTCCGACCTGCGCGAACAGGGCGTCAAGAAGATCGTGATGATTACCGGAGATGCCCGCCCGGTTGCCGAGGCGGTCGCCGCCGACCTCGGGTTCCGGCCGGGAATGGACGAGGTCTTCGCCGAGGTGCTCCCCGCCGACAAGGACCGGGCGGTCGCCGAGCTGCAAGCCCGGGGGCTGACCGTGGCGATGGTCGGCGACGGCGTCAACGACGCTCCCGCCCTGGCCCGCGCCGACGTCGGCCTGGCCATCGGCGCCGGCACCGACGTCGCCATCGAGTCGGCGGGGGTCATCCTGGCCTCCTCCGACCCGCGCGGTGTCACCGGCGTGCTCCGGCTGTCCCGCGCGTCGTACCGGAAGATGATCCAGAACCTGGCCTGGGCCGCCGGCTACAACGTGGTGGCGATCCCACTCGCCGCTGGAGCGCTGGCCTGGGCCGGCGTCACGCTCAGCCCGGCGGTCGGTGCGGTGCTGATGTCCGCCTCCACCATCGTGGTGGCGCTGAACGCCCAGCTGCTGCGCCGGGTCAGGCTCACCCCCGGACAGCACTGACACACGCACGAACGGCGGCCCGGTCGGGATGATCCGACCGGGCCGCCGCGCGCCTGAACAAATGCAGGCGATTCGGTACGTCGGTCAGGGCGTCATCGGTTGCCACGTCGCGCCCGAGTCGGCGCTGCGCAACACCTGGCTGTCCTCGGTGGCCAGGTAGATGAGGTTCTCGTGCACGGTGAGCGCGGGTCGACGGCCAGGTCGTAGGCCTCGATCGTGGAACGGGTCTGCCACGTGACCCGGTCAGTGCTGGCCACCAGGGCGCCGCTGGTCGAATCGAGGCCGTACACGACGCCGCCGGAAGAGCGCAGCAGGTGAAAGTCGGCCTGCCCGGCCACGCCGCCACGCAGCCGCGCTTCTCGCTGGTCGAGGCGAGTCCGCAGGTCCTCATCCGTGGGCTCGACCAGGAAGGTGCCGTCCGGCCGCAGCGGCGTGGGGATGCGTCGACGTCCGTGCTGCAGCCGCCGGACGAGCGTGGTGGCGGCTCGGTCCTGGTCGAGGTCGACGTAGTGGTAGGCGCCGCCGGCGGCGTCGAGCACGGCTCGACTGCGTCGCACGTCGGGGTACCAGTCGGTGCCGTAGACCACGAGCCCAGGGCTGGTGGGGTAGTGGTCGGAATGATCTGCACCAGTCATGTCGACTCCTGCGACCGTGTTGATGCGGCCGGTCGTGCCCGTGCCGGGACGGACACGACCGGCCAGGTGGTCAGCTGACGAGCTGGTAGCCGGCCTGTTCGACCGCGGTGCGTACGTCGGCGGCCGCCAGTGCGGCGTCGCTGGTGACGGTGACCCGGCCATCGGTCACATCGACCTCGACGCCCGTGACGCCGGCGACGGTGCTGAGGTGCTTGCGCACCGAGTTGGCACAGCCCCCGCAGGTCATTCCGGACACGGTGTAGGTGGTCCGGATGCCGTCCAGGGTGGCGGTGGCCGGCGGGGCGGTGTCAACGGCAGTGGCGCAGCCGCAGCTGGATTCGCTGTCGCACATGGACATCTCCTCTGGTGGGTGTGGGTAGGCAAGGCAGATCAGGACTGGACGGGGCGGTCAGAGGCATCGAAGCCTCCGCAGCGTGGCTTCGGGGTTGGGTCGCCGGCTGGGCGGCACCGCATACATCCGCGCCGGTGCTCGTCTGCCCCTCTGGTCACCCGGAGCCCTCCCTCAGCGCGGCGGAGCTGCGGTGTGGTCCCGTCCTCTGACTGGGTGCCGGTGTCCCGTCACGATCCGCCTCTCTCGATAAGCGCAAGCTACCCCAGGGGGGTATATGGCGCAAGGGGTTCGCGTGATCGGGCGTCGTTGACGTGGATCACTTGACGCGCGATACCCCTAGGGGGTAAACATTCCCCACTTACCCGTACCCCCTAGGGGCATAAAGGAGTGGTTGTGATGTCATCCGGATCCAAGCGGTGGTGGGCGCTCGGCCTCATCGCGCTCGCCCAGTTCATGGTCATCATGGACACCTCGATCATCGGCGTCGCTCTACCTCGGATGCAGACGGACCTCGGCTTCTCGCCGGAGAACCTGTCCTGGGTGTTCAACGCCTACGTCGTCGCCTTCGGCGGCCTGCTGCTGCTCGGCGGCCGGTTGTCCGACCTGTTCGGCGCCCGCCGCATGTTCACCACCGGCTGGCTGATCCTCCTGGTCGGGTCGGCCGCCGCCGGCCTGGCCGACAGCGTCGCCGTCGAGCTGGCCGCCCGCGCCGTCCAGGGCGCCGGCGCCGCCCTGATCGCGCCCTCGGCGCTGACCCTGCTGATGATGCTCTTCGGCGCCGAGCCGCGGGAACTCACCAGAGCCCTTGCTCTCTACGGAGCCGCGGCACCCGCCGGCGGCACCGCCGGTGTCTTCCTCGGCGGCGTCATCACCGAGTACGTCAGCTGGCCCTGGGTCTTCTACATCAACATCCCGATCGCACTGGTCGCCGTCCTCGCCACCCCGGCGCTGATGCCGGCCGGTGGCGCCCGCCGAGGCTCCCTCGACGTCGCCGGAGCGCTCACCGTGACCCTCGGTCTCGGGGCCGCCGTCTACGCCATCGTCCGCGCCCCCGAGGTCGGCTGGTCCTCCGGGCAGACCTGGTTGGTCCTGGCCGGCGCCGTCGCCGCCCTGGCGGCGTTCCTCGCCATCCAGGCCGCGCGCCGGGAGCCGCTGATGCGCCTGTCCATCTTCCGCGCCACGAACCTCGCCGCCGCGAACATCGCCCAGCTGCTGCTCGGCGCGGCCTGGATCCCGATGTGGTTCTACCTCAACCTGTACCTGCAGCAGGTCCTCGGCTACAGCGCCTTCCCCAGCGGTGCCGCGCTGCTGCCCATGACCGTCCTCATCATGGTCGGGATGATCGCCCTCGCACCGCGGGCCATCAACCGATTCGGCCCCAAGCCCATGGTCGTGACCGGCCTCGCGGTCCTCGCCGCCGGCCTCGGATGGCTCGCTCTGATCCGCCCCGACGGCACCTTCGTCGCCGACGTCCTGCCCGCCTCGCTCGTCGCGGCGCTGGGCATGTCACTCGCCTTCATCCCGTCGCTGGGCACCGCGATCTCCAGCGCCCGCCCCGAGGAAGGCGGACTGGCATCCGGCATCGTCAACACCAGCTACCAGGTCGGCTCCGCCCTCGGCCTGGCCGCCATGACCGCCGTCGCAGCGTCCTACGGCGCCGACCAACTCGGCGACCTCCCGGCCCTGACCGACGGCTACTCCGCCGCCTTCATCGGCGCCGGGATCATCGCCGCCGCAGGAGCTGTCATCGCGGCGATCACCCTGCGCAGCACCGCACCCCACCCGGAACAGACCACCGACGCCCAGCCCGCCCAGGATCAGCTGATCTGACTTTCCGCCACTCGCGACGCCTCCGAACGGCTCGCCGCGGAGATCGCTGCCGTCGCAGACAACGCTGGCCCCACCGCCGAGCGCCGCTAGGGCGAGGACATCGGAACCACTACTCGCGGGATCCGCCACCTGGTGACGTCTTCGGGGCGGTCGGCCGTAACGGCCGACCGCCCCGAAGCTCGGCAAGGGGAGGAAGGTCAGGTGATGTCGCGGCGCATGGGGATGATGACGGCGATCAGCGAGGCGGCGAGTGCGTACGTGGTGAGCAGTAGTGCGCCGGTGGCTGGTGGCAGTAGCTGGATGGCCGTGCTGCCGACCTGTTCGGACATGGCGTCAGCGAGGTAGGTGAAGTCGGTGAGGGAGGCGGTGGCGCCACCGGGCAGGACTGGATAGAGCGCGTTGATGCCGGGGATCATCATGAGCAGCGTCTCGCCCAGGTACAGGTAGCCGATCACGACGCACAGGGCTATGACCTGGTGGCGGATCAGGGCGCCCATGCCCACGCCGATCAGCAGATACACGACCATGGCCAGGCCGATGCGGGCCAGCAACGCCAGCACCGTGCTGGCCGGCAGGCCGAGCGCGACGCCGCGGGCGGCGGCGACCGCGAAGAGGGCTGCGGCGGCGGTGCCGGCGAGGATCAGCCCGTACGCCAGTCCACCGACGCCGTACGCGGCGAGCTTGGCCGCCAACACCTGCCAGCGGCGCGGCGCGAACAGGAACGTGACGGCGGCGGTACGGTGCCGGTACTCGGACGTGACGGCGAGTGTGCCGATGGCGGCCGGCACGAACGCGGTGTAACCGAGGATGCCGAGGATCGAGCGGATGCCGGTTTCGGTGTCCAGTCCGGGCATGGGTGGGTCGAAGTTCTCCGGACCGACCAGCGCCATCGCGCCCATCATGCCGCCGCCGATCAGCACGGCGGCGAGCAGCAGCCCACTCCACATGCGGGTGGCCAACAACCGGCGGAACTCGGCCTTGATCAGGTGGTTCATCAGATTTGCGGCGTGGAAACCAGGCCGTTCAGGGCCGGAAGGAAACGCCGCTGCCTCCCCCCAACGGTCGTGCAACACAATGGATTGATAGCTTGTGAAATGTGGGTGGGGTGGTGAAGCGGGCATACAAGTACCGCTTCTATCCCACCCCCGAGCAGGCTGAACAACTCCGCCGCACCTTCGGGTGCGTGCGCCTGGTCTACAACAAAGCCCTCGAGATGCGGACCCGCGCATACGCCACGGAACGCCACTCGATCAGCTACGCGGAATCGTCGGCGGCCCTGACCGAATGGAAACGCGGCGAGGAACTGGCGTTCCTCAACGAGGTGTCCAGCGTTCCGCTGCAACAAGCGTTGCGGCATCTGCACGCCGCCTACGCGGCGTTTTTCGCCAAGCGCGCCCGATACCCCCGTTTCAAGTCGAAGAGGAAGTCGCGGGCCAGCGCCGAGTACACCCGGTCGGCGTTCCGCTGGCGGGACGGGAAGCTGACTCTGGCGAAGATGGACGCCCCGCTGGACGTTGTGTGGTCGCGTCCGTTGCCCGAGGGCGTCGTACCGTCGACCGTCACCGTGTCTCGAGACGCGGCCGGCCGCTGGTTCGTGTCCCTGCTCGTCGAGGACCTGACCGTCCAGCCGCTTCCACCGGTGGATACGGCGGTTGGCGTCGACGCGGGGCTGACCAGCCTGGTGACCTTGTCCACCGGGGAGAAGGTCACCAACCCCCGTCACGAGCGGGCCGACCGGCGGAAACTTGCCAGGGCCCAGCGGGACCTGGCCCGCAAGGAGAAAGGCTCGGCCAACCGGGCCAGAGCTCGACTCAAGGTCGCCAAGGTTCACGCCCGGATCGCCGACCGGCGACGGGACCACCTGCACAAACTGTCGACTCGACTCGTCCGCGAGACTCAAACGGTCGTGATCGAGGACCTGACTGTGCGCAACCTGCTGCGCAACCACCGGCTGGCCCGCGCCATCTCCGACGCGGCCTGGTCGCAGTTGCGGGCCATGTTGGAGTACAAGGCCGCCTGGTACGGGCGCACCCTGGTGGCGGTGGACCGCTGGTTCCCGTCGTCCAAGCTGTGCTCGGACTGCGGGAGACTGACTGAATCCCTGCCGTTGAACGTTCGATCGTGGCAATGCCCGTGTGGTGTGACCCATGACCGGGACATCAACGCAGCGAGAAACCTTCTGGCCGCCGGGCTGGCGGACAGGTAAAACGCCTGTGGAGCTGGTGTAAGACCTCAACGGAGTCCCTCCGGGCGGGCAGTCGGCCATGAAGCAGGAAACCCCCACGGGCGACCGGGGGAATCCCGGCCCTTCAGGGCCGGGAGGATGTCAAGCGGTGGTCGCCCTGTCGGTGGTCAGGTGGAGGAAAAGTTGTTCGAGGCTGGGGTTCTCGGTGACCAGCTCGTGTATCCGCAGCCGGCACGTGGCGGCCAGGTCGGCGACGTGCGGCGCGTCCAGCCCGTATACCCGTAGCCGGCCTGCCGCGACGGCTTCGACCCGCGGTGCGTCGCCGTCTGGCCGGCTGACTCGCAGGGCGGCGGCCAGCCGGTCGGCATCCGGCGAGCTCACCAGCACCGCTGGCGGTCCGGCGAGCCGTGACCACGGTCCAGCGGCGACGAGCTCGCCGTGGCGGACTACCACCACGTCGTCGACGAGCTGCTGGATCTCGCTGAGCACGTGGCTGGAGATCAGGATCGTGCGTCCCTCATCGGCCAGCCGGCGCAGGAAGCCACGCAACCACAGCATGCCTTCGGGGTCGAGGCCGTTGCTCGGCTCGTCCAGCAGCAGCACCGAGGGGTCGCCGAGCAGGGCGGTGGCGAGGTTGAGTCGTTGCCGCATGCCGGTGGAGAACCCACGGGTGCGGCGGTCGGCGGCCTCGGTGAGGCCGAGCAGGTCGAGCAGGTCGGTGACCCGGCTGTCCCGGTAGCCGCCCATCGCGGCGTAGACGCGCAGGTGGTCGCGGGCGGTGTGGCCGGGGTGGAACGCGCTTGCGTCGAACACCGCCCCGACGGTGCGCGACGGCCGTGGCAGCCGCCCGTACGGCTGGCCGCCGATCGTCGCGGTGCCGGAGGTGGGTGACACGAGGCCGGTCAGCATGCGCATCGTGGTGGTCTTGCCCGCGCCGTTCGGGCCCAGGAAGCCAGTGACCACGCCCGGTTCGACCGTGAAGGTCAGATCACGTACGGCGGTGACCTCGCCGTACCGCTTGGTCAGGTGCGAGACCTCGATCGTCAGGCGGTCGCCGTTCACGCGCCGGCCGCCAGCGCGCGTCCGATCGCGTCCGCGATCTCCGGCGCGGCGGGATTGGAGAGCACGACCTCGTCGAACTGACCACCGGCGGCCGCCCGGTCCAGGCCGAGATGCAGCCCCAGCTCGCCCCGGCGTGCCGCCACGAGCTGACGGGGACCGGCGAACAACCCCCAAACACCGATCTCGACGAAGCCGGACACCACCATTCCGCGCCGGGCGCCCCGCGCCAGGCGCAGCGGGTCGGCCACAACGGCCACACTCCGCACCGCGGTGACGGGGACAGCCAGCCGCTCCCGCCCGATCCAGAGCCGCTCCCACCCGGTGAACCGGATGTCGACCAGCTCGATGGCAACCGTGACTGAGGCCATCAGCCATTCCCTTCCCTCGGGTCGGAGCCTTCGCCCCGCTCCGGCGTCTGTTGTGGACTGTCGGTGGCTGCCGGCTGATCGGCCGGCAGCAGGATGGTGGCCAGCAGTCGAGGCACCCTTCCCTCGCCGGGCTCGTTGCCCAGCAGCGGGCCGATGACCTGGCTGAGGTCGGCGGCGAACTTTGCCAGCTCCGCGTCGGTCAGGTGGAGCACGAGCTGCTGGTACCCGACCCCGTCGGCGGCGAAGTCGATCCGCTCGCGGGCGAGGTAGCGGGAGAACTCCGACAGCAGGCTCGACACGAAGGCGGTGAAGTAGCGGGCGTGATCTTCGGGCGTCGCGGTGGCCAGGGCTGCGGCGTCCAGCGTCGCACCGTGGGCCGGCAGGGCGTAGACCCGCTCGACGGCCCCGCGGATCCTGCGCTCCTCCACCACCTCGATCAGGCCGGCCTTGACCAGCGTGGCCAGGTGCCGGTACAGCGTGGCCTGCGGGATGTCCGGCAGCAGCGCCGCCAGGTCGTGCGTGGTCAGTCGCGCACCCGCCACTGCCCGCAGGACCCGGATGCGCACCGGGTGCAGCGCCAGCTCCGCCCAACGTTCCCTCGACAACTCCACCGGGCAACGATATCACTATCGAGAATGATAATGGCAGGCGTGGTGGTTCCGGAGGCGGACAGGTGTGTCCGGTGCCCGCGTGGGTACCCGTCCGGCCGACCCGGAGGAGACTGCGGTGACGGACGAGGCGCCCGACTACTTCCAGCCCGAGCACGGGCTGGTGCTCACCCACCTGTTGATCGTGCGGGACGTGGACCGTTCGCGGGAGTTCTACCGCAGCGTGCTGGGAGCGACGGTGGTGCGCGAGCGGCAACCGGCCATTCTCCGACTGCACAACGGCTACATCGTGATCAACGACGAGGGCGGCCCGACCGACGACAAGCCGACCGTCCGGGCGCAGGCACCGGCGGACCCGGACGTGCTCAGCGGCGCGCTCAACATCCGGGTCACCGACGTACGCGCCGTCTACGAGCTGTGGCGTTCCCGCGGCGGACAGTTCCTTACCGAACCGAAGGATCACGGGGTGGAGATCCGCTGCTACCTGCGCGATCCGGACGGCTACCTCATAGAACTCGGTCAGGGCACCGGAATCCTCGCCGAGATGGGACGACCGGCCTCCACCCAGCGGTGACCCGCACACGTCGACTTCGAAGCGGACGGCCTGGGTCGAAACGCCACTCGGTCGAGACAGCCCCGCGGACCTGGCCGCGGCGGTGTGCCGCCGGGCGCGGGGATGGTTATCCCGTGGTCAGGCCGACGATAAACGGGAGCGTGGCGATCGAGAGTAGTGTCTGCGCGCCGGTGATGGACGCGATGAGGTGCGTCGCCGCCCATCCGCCTGGCGAGGACGTAGGCGGATGGTGCGGTCGGGACCGCGCAGATGATCGCGATGCTGGTGAGCGTCGCGCCGCTGACACCGAGGGCTGTGGCGATGGCGACCGCCGCGAGGGGCAGGGCGACGAGCTTGAGTGCGGATGCCGAGAGGATGTCGACGACATCACGCCGCCGCAGGCGGAAGGTGATTGCCGCACCTGCCGCCAGCGTTCCGCACACCAGCGCGGGCGCGGACCCGCGTACACGTCGCAGACCTGCAACGCCTGCAGCATGTCGCTCCGGAGTCCCGCGAGAGCCAAGCGGTCTTCCGGTGTGTCGCCTGCGGGCACCAGGACAACGCCGACGTGAACGCGGCCAAGAACATTCTCGCCGCCGGGCTGGCGGTGACAGGGCGTGGAGACCTCGCCGTTAGACGGTCCGTGAAACGCCAACCACCCAAACGGCTCGCGGCGTGAACGTGCCTCAGCCACGGGAATCCCCCGGCTTCAGCCGTGGGGAGGAGGTCAAGCGGATGCTGCGCTGGACCAGCGAGGTCAGTTGCGGGCCGTTCGCGCGGAGCGGGCGACGCAGCCCGATGATGAGCACGGAGACGACGACGACCGGGACGGTCAGACTGGGCAGCAATGCCGCCGGCGAGGCCGCGGCCAGGTCGGTCGCGGCGATCGAGGTGACGAACAGTGCGGGCGTGAAGAAGCGGTAGCTCATCCACTCGATGCCGCGCCAGAATCCCGGGTCGGTCACCAGCCGCCGGCGCAGCACCGTGCCGAGTCCGAGCAGCAGCACGATCGGGACGACCGCCATGACGACGAGATGCATGTCAACGACTGTGTTGCAATGGGTCAGTGCAGTTCAACCATGACAATATGACCGGGGTCCGGCTCGCCGCCGATCTCGCCAACCTCGTGGTCGAGGGCCGGCCCGGCATGGGCGGGACCGGGGCGGGCGAGATCGAGGCGGTCCTGCGTACGCACGAGATCCGCCGACCGGCGCTCATGCCCGGGCAGGCACAGATCCTGCGGGTGTGGGGTGTGCGGCTGCGAGCCGTGTTCGAGGCGCCCGGGGCCGACGAGCGCTGCGCGGCGATCAACGCGCTGCTGGTCGAGGGGACTGCCGGGGCGTTTCTGACCACCCATGACGGGCTGCGTCCGCACCTGCACTTCACGCCCGAGGACGATGATGTCGTCGGCCGGGTACGAGCGGTCACGGCCGGCGGTCTGGCGATCTTCGCGGTCGAGGCGGAGGGGCGGCGTCTGGGCGTATGCGCTCGGTCGACATGCGTGACGGTGTTCGTCGACACCAGCCGCAACGGGCGTCGCGATTACTGCTCGACGCGGTGCGGCAACCACGACGCTGTGCATCGCCATCGGACCCGGCACCGAGCAGGCAGGTGATCGATGATCGGTCCGCGCACCGGATGGCAGGGCCCCTACCTCGGCCGGAACCTGCACTCGCATCGAGAAAATCCCAGCTCTCTATTGCATCCGGCCATCCGGGCAGGCCAAGATCACCCAAAGCAAGAGGTGGTCTGCTCCCCGAGCGTCACCAGCGCTCTTCTGCGCGCCGCTCGGTGGTAGGTGGATCCACGAGAGGAGTACGCGTGCAGGTTCACACGAAGTCGACGATTCTTCGCTCCCGCGCGGCCCTGGCTGCCGCCGTGACGGCCGCGCTGGCCGGTTCCATCCTCACCGCTCCGGCCGTCTCCGCCGCCGCTCCCGAGGGACCGGGGCAGGGCAGCTGCAAGATCGCCGAGGACCCGTCCTGGTCGGGCTGGAGCAACCACGAGCAGGTCGGCGACCAGCTGGCGCAGATCGAGCGCGCCAGCGGCGGCCGGGTGGACGTCGAGGTGGTCGGGCGCTCCCCGGAGGGCCGGGAGCTGTACACGGCCCGGGTCGGCACCGGCGACAAGGTGCTGCTGGTCACCAGCGCGATCCACGGCAACGAGCGGACCGGCACCGAGGCGCTGCTCGGGATCCTCAAGCGCCTGGGCAGCGCCGGTGACGCGCAGACCCGACAGATCCTCACCGAGGTCACCTTCGTCGCCATGCCGATGGTCAACCCCGACGGCGGCGAGCTCAATCGGCGCATGAACGTACGGTCCTGGGACGAGACGGTCGCGGAGTTCCCGCAGCTGGCCGGCGCCCCGCGCGCCTGGTACCACCGGCTCAACGGGGACGGCATCAACCTACCCGGCTACGACCTGAACCGCGACTTCAACCCCGACCTCGACTACGTGCCGCGCGCCACCGACCTTCCGGGCCGTGACACCGACGCCGGGTTCTTCCTCTCCCCGGAGTCGCGGGCCATCCGCGACGTGTACGTGGGTCTGCGGGAGGAGAAGGGCGCCGTCGACGCGTACATCGACCTGCACCACATGGGGCCGTGCGACCGGCTCACCGGCGGGGAGCAGGACGGCAACCTCATCTCCGTCTCGCTCGACTACCCGCCGCTGGGCGTGCAGGACGGCGCCGCGTACAAGGCGACGTGGCCGGCGCTGGACCAGGACAAGTCCCGCCGCTACGCCCTCACCGTCGCCAACGGCATGACCGCGAAGTACGGCGACCAGTCGAAGCTCGCCGCGATCGGCCGGTACTACCACCCGGACAGCCGGGAGTACGCGGGCCAGGGCCGCTCGGCGTTCGCCCTGAACGGCACCGGCACGGTGCTGTTCGAGGTGCGCGGCCAGCAGGACGACCTGGGTCAGAAGCAGCACGGCATGCTCGTGCAGAGCGTGCAGACGGGCGTGGAGTCGCTGCTCAACGGCCTGTCCGACGGCACCGTCGACCGGGTCGACGGTGACGACTTCTTCGACCTGCCCGACTACGGCTGGGACACCACCAACGACTGACGATCCTTGACGGCTGGCGGCCCCGGGGCAGGAGCTCCGGGGCCGCTGGCGTCGGCTGGATGGCGCCCCGTTCCGGGGCCGAGTTGCTCGTCTGGCCGGTGGCGGGGAGGTGTTACTAGACCGCGCGGGCCACACAGATCCTGGCGTCGAGGCGGGGCCCGGCCTCGTAGAGCATGTAACTCACGCCGCCGTCGGTGCCGAACGCCGGCGCCGCCACCCGGCCGTTGTCCGACGCGATCGGCCGGTGGAACACTCCGAGGTGGACCTCGCGGTCGAAGTTGTTGCCGATCTCGGTCAGATACATGTTGCCGCTGTTGCCGTGATACGCGAGATACGCGGTGCCGTTGCGCTTCAACAGGTGCGCCGCGGAGATGTCGGTGAGCCCGTCGCCCGACGGTGACACCAGCGGGTTCGGATCGAACTGCCAACCGCTCCAGCCGTTCGGCGACCAGCCCCAGAAGATCTTCCGGGCGCCGGGGCCGATCGTGTGGAGGCCCATGAACACCATCACGTAGCGGTTGCCCTTGCCGGCCACCGAGTGCTCGAAGACCCGCGCGTAGGAGGTCTCGGTCGTGTCGGGCACCAGCCTCGTCGACAGGATCGGCGTCTCGTCGGTGAAGTGGATGCCGTCGGTCGAGCGGGCGACCCGGGTCGTGTAGTTCTCGCCGTGGAAATACAGGTAGAACTGCCGGGTCGGCGCGTCCCAGACGACGTGCGGCGACGACACGTGGCTCACCGTCGTGGTCGGCAGCACCCGGTCGACGATGGGGTTGTTGGCGTACTCGGTGTAGGGGCCCTCGAGTCGGTCGGCGTAGGCGAGGCAGATCCCGCCGGGCGCGTCGTGCGGCGCGTAGTAGAGGTAGTACCGGCCGAGATAGCCGCTGATCTTGTCGTAGACTCCGCGCACGCACGGGAAGATGAACTCGCCGGTCGGGTTGTAGCGCAACGGGCCGGCGAACGCGTCGCGCACGTACCGATAGTTGGGGAAGCCGGCCGGTGCGGCGAGCGCCGGCGTGGGCGTCGCGGCAAGGCCGGCGCCGGTGGTCGCGACACCGACGGCCGCCGCACCACGCAGCAGCGTGCGTCGGGAGAAAGAGCCTTCAGGGGTACGCGTCATCGCGTTCCCTCCGTTCGTGAGGCGGGCCGATGGGGGCAGGGGAGCGGGCCGGCCGTGACGAGTCAGCGGGTGTCGTTCAGCTTCGCTGAGCGGCCGTGCGGTGTGGACGGCCGTCGCGGACGGGTTTGTTGGTTGACGAGTCTGCGCGCGCCGTCTCGGCGGCGTCAAGATGCTAATGCGAATTAGCAAGGCGGTTTCGGCGGGCTTCGGCCGGTGCTGCCGCCAGCATCATCGGCCTGTCGGCTGAACCCGTTTCGCTCGCCGTGAACCGCGACCCGCTTCCCTACGTGCAGGGAGCGTAGCTCGATGACGACGCGCATGTGCTCACGAGGCGAGAGCCGAATGTGATGTTCTCCCGTGCCATGAGAATCACTTCGGGAGCCGCTGCGATCACCTTGTTCGCGGCTCGACGATCGGCTGCGAAATTGTTCCTGCCGCCCAGGTAGTAGTCGTACATGCCCGCAGCAGTGGGGACGGAGGGGCCGATGCCGTCCGACTGGACTGAGCTTTCCGTGGTCATCTGTTTCTGAGTCCTACCCCAAGAGCGTCCACATGGGTTGCCCAGATCCGATGTGACCTGACAGCCCCGCGAAGCAGCCCGGTCCAGTAAGGGGCGTTCAGTAACCTTGTGACGGAATCATCATCCGCGAGCGGTCACGAGCGTGATGTAGCCGGTGGAGTACACCGTTGTCGCGGCGTTCGGTCCGAGCGTGACGCGTCCCGCCGGCACCTTTTTGGCGAACACGACGAAGTGGCGCTGGTCCTTGTCGTTGGTTGGGATGATCATGTCAGTGCGTTGGAAGCCCTGCTGGTTCAGCCACGTCGGCCACCAGTTGTCCACCTCCGGTGCTCCGCGTCTGTCGAAGGCGGCGTACACGGTGGCGTCGCGTGCGACATCGAAGACCAGGTAGTCCGCCGGGGAGGTCAGTCGCTTGTCGTCGCTGGCGCCGGGGATCAGCACTGCTCCGGTGAGCGGGTCGGGAAGGCTGGTGAAGACGGGCGGCCGGTCGACGAAATGCTTGGTACCTACTACCGCAGGGCGGACCGTAGTCAGCTTCGACGGTTTGTGTACCTGGACGTCCTCCAGTTTGAGCATTGGCCGCTTGCTCGGGGTGTTGGTCCCGGGCGTTGCGCTGGGTGTCTGCGGCCGGCCGCTCGGGGTGTTGGTCCCGGGCGTTGCGCTGGGTGTCTGCGGCCGGCCGCTCGGGGTGTTGGTCCCGGGCGTTGCGTTGGGCGTCTGCGGCCGACCGTCCGGGACGTCGGTCCCGGACGTTGCGTTGGACATCTGCGGCCGGTCGCTCGGGGCGCCGTTGCCGAACACGATCCCTATGCCCAGCAGGCCGAAGACCACGACCAGCGCGACGACGACGCGCGCGATCGCGAGCCGAGACCACCGCCGCCGCGCCGGGGGCGGCACGGCCGCCGGGGGGGTGCTTCCGGCCGGGCCGCTGACCGGGCGTACCGACGTGGCCGGCGGCTGCGCCCGGTGCTTCGCGCCGCGCCTCGTCTTGGGCGCCGGCGCGTCCACGGCTGTGCCCGCGTCCACGGCTGTGCCCGCGTCCACGGCTGTGCCCGCGTCCACGGCTGTGCCCGCGTCCACGGCTGTGCCCGCGTCCACGGCCGAACCGGGTGCTACGTGTCGACTAACAACGCGGTGCTCGCCGCTGTCACCTCCGGCGGCCGTCAGCGGCGCGCCGGTCCGGGCCGCCGTGGTGGCCGGCGCGCCGGGCTTGGGCCGCCGGGGCGCCGGGATGCCGCGCTCCGCGCGGGCGTCGGCGCTGAGCATCGCGGCGCCCAGCGCGACCGCGTGCTTCGGATGGGTATTGATCATGATCGGTCGCCGCAGTGTGTCCCGCAGCAACTGGGTAACCAGAGGGATCTGGGACGATCCGCCGACCAGAAGCACGGCTGTGAGGTCCTGCAGGGTGATCCCGGCGGCGGTCAGGGTCCGCCGGAACGTCTCGATGGTGGTTTCCACAGGCGGTGTGATCATCTGCTCGAACGCTTCCCGAGTCACGGTCACGTGCCGGACCGCGTCGGGCAGCGGCACCGTGATCTCCGCCTTCTCGCGGGTGGACAGCGCCTCCTTCGCGAGCATGCAGTCGCGCTGCACGGCGGCCAGGATCGAAGCGGTACCGGGATCGGTCGGGTCCAGCGCGGTGATCGCACCGCCCAGCTGGCGGTCGACGTGGTCCATGATCGCCTGGTCGAAGTCGGCGCCGCCGAGCCATTCGATGCCCTCGGGCGTACCGATGATCTCCAGCCCGTCTCGGCCGTTGCGGACCACCGCGCTGTCGAATGTGCCCCCGCCCAGGTCGTAGACCGCCAGCAGACCGTCCGGGGGCAGTGGCTGGGTGGAGCAGTAGTACGTGGCCGCAGCCACCGGCTCCGTGACGGTGACTACGGTCGGGCCGTCCGACCCGGCCACCGACCCCGGCTCGGCCTGCGGGCGGGGCAGGCCGGCCAGGTGCGGGATGGCGGCGAACTGCTCTCGCCGGTAGGGGCCCCACACCGCCGGGTGGGTCAGCACGATCCGGTCGGGCGGGGCGCCCCGGGCCTCGCTGACGGTGTCCACCACGGAACGGAGCAGGGCGGCCATCAGGGCGGTGGGGGAGTACGGGGCCCCGTCCAGGATCACCGGGGTGGGATCACCGAGGCGGCGCTTGAACTCCCGCGCCACCCGGCTGGGGTCCTGCAGGCCGAGGCGGTCGGCCGCCTCACCGGTCAGCAGCGCGCCCTGCTCGTCGAGGTAGGCGACCGACGGGGTGACGACCGCCTGCCCGGCCAGCGGCACCATGTCCAGGGCCCAGGCGGAGGCGGTCGCTGCGGCGGTGAAGCTGGTACCCAGGTCGATACCCACCCCATACATACCAGAGTCCCCTCGCCGAGCCCGCCGCCGTTACCATGCACAACGTTGTAGCTGGTTAACGGCGCCATCACGATACGCCGCAGTATTCGGGGTCACAAGATCGCCGGTGTTGACATCGGGAGGCTAGCAAGTGGACGTTGCGGTGGCCGACGACGGCGCGCTGTTCCGGGAGGGGCTGCAACTGCTGCTGTCCGCCGCGGGGCACGAGGTGGTCGGCTGTGTCGAGGACGGCGACCGGCTGCTGGAGTTGTTGGCCCGTACCCCCGTCGACGTGGCCATTCTGGACATCCGGATGCCGCCAGGGGCCGACGGCGGACTGCAGACCGCCCAGCGCATCCGGGCGAAATACCCCGACGTCGGGCTGCTCCTGTTGTCCCAGCACGCCGAGGCGCACTACCTGTTCCGGCTGCTGGAGATCGGCACCGAGCGGATCGGGTACCGGCTCAAGGACCAGGTGGCCGGGGTGGCCGTGCTCGCCGACACGCTGGTGCGCATCGCCGCGGGTGAGATCGTGATCGAGCCGGCGCTGGCCGCCAACCTGGTGGACCGGCCGAGCCCCCCGGTACGGAGTCTGCTGGCCGATCTCACCGAGCAGGAACGCGCCGTGCTGCGACTCATGGCGGAAGGGCGGTCGAATTCCGGGATCGCGGCGGGGTTGTTCCTGTCGGTCAAGAC
Organism: Micromonospora sp. NPDC047620; assembly: GCF_043205005.1. Lineage (NCBI taxonomy): Bacteria > Bacillati > Actinomycetota > Actinomycetes > Micromonosporales > Micromonosporaceae > Micromonospora > Micromonospora sp. NPDC047620. Next base: position 207,267 of record NZ_JBIDDG010000011.1, read on the forward strand.
GGTCGAGAAACGGATTGCCAGCATCTTCACCAAGCTGGACCTGCCGGCCGAGTCGGCAGCGCACCACCGCCGGGTCCTGGCGGTGCTCGCGTACATGCGCTCGAACCAGATGGCGGACTAGAGCCGTGCTTCGGGCCACCGGCGACGAGCGGGCGCAGCCGTCCCGTCCAGGCGGGTCGTTCACCGCCCTGGTCCAGCTGGCGTCCTCGGGTGCGCTGCCCGCGCCGGCCGGGCCGCAGGACCCGCTGGGCGGGTACCGGCCGGTTCTGCGCACGCTGCTGCGGGAACTCGCCCAGGCGCACACGGTGCGCTACGCGGCACTGTGGCTGCCGGCGGAGACGGCACCCGGCACCAGCGGCCCACCCTGGGCACCCGCCGTCGCATGGCAGTCCCGGCGCTGGGGGCGGGGCACGCTGCCGAATCCGGTAGCCGACCCGGACCTGCTGCTGGACGCGGCCGGGGTGGTCGCGACGGCGGACGTGACCGACGGCGGGGCACGGTACGGGGTGCTGGTGCTGGCACACCCGGAGGACCCCCGGCATTCGCTGGCCGGGACGGCGTCGCTGGGCGAGACGGCGGTCTGCGTCGGCCTGCTGCTGCGTCAGGCCCGCCACCGCGCGGCGTGCGTCGCCGTGCGGGCCCGGGTCGACCAGGCGGTACAGCGGGTCGGCGCGACCCGGCTGGAGCTGCTCACGGTGCAGGCGGTGGAGCGCGACCGGCTCGCCACCGCGGTCACCGCGACACCCGGCCGGCAGCTACAGGCGATCCTGGACCGCACCACGGACCTGAAGCGGGCGCTGCGCGCCGGCTCCCCGGAGGCCACGGCGATCGTCGGTGGCATCCGGGCGGGGCTGGGCGAGATGATCGAGCAGTTCCGGTCCGTCGTCCGTGGGGTGTACCCGCAGGTGCTGCGCAGTACCGGCGTGCGCGCGGCGCTGGAGGAGGTCACCGCGACGCTGCCCGTGCCGGTGGTGTTCAGCGGCGAACTGGGCCGGCGCCAGGGCTGGGAGGTCGAGTCCGGGCTGTACCAGGCGGGCGCGTCCGCGGCGGCGGCGCTGGGCGCCAGCGGCGGCGAGCAGCCGGTGACCCTGGAACTGGGCCGGTCCGGCGGCGTGCTGACGATCCGCGCGCAGCGGGCCGGCACCGAGCCGGCCGAGGTCGCCCTGGCGCTGCGGGACGACTCCCGGCGGCTGGCCGCGCTGGGCGGCCGGCTGCGGGTGGAGCGGGCCGGCCGGGACGAGCCGACCGTGGTGGACATCCTGCTGCCGGAGCGGCTCGGCGGCGACTGGCCGGAGTCCGCGCGTACCGCCGAGCCGCAGCCGGCCGTGCCGCAGCCGGGCGAGCCACAGTCGGCCGTGCCGCAGCCGGGCGAGCCGCAGCCGGCCGAGGCCGCCGCCGCGCCCGAGCTGTTGGCCGGTGTTTCCGTGCGTCGCCTGCTGACCCTGCTCGTGACCAGCCGGGAGGCGTCGGTGGACAGCCCGCCGTTACGGGTCGCGGTCGACCGGCAGGACGGTAGGGCCAGAGTGGCGGTGGTCGGGACCCCGGCGTCCGAGCTGCTGTCGGCGCTGCGCGGGCCGGCCGGTACCGCCCGGTGGGAGCCACCGGCCGGAGTGGTCCCGCCGACCGGATACCAGTACCAGCCGTACCCGCGGATCACGCTGGACCCGGCTCGCGGGGCACCACCGTGGCGGCCCGTCCGGCTGTCCGACTGGTCCGGTGCCGCGTGGCCGGACGCGGCGGCCGGGGTGGAGCGGATCCTGGTGGAGGGACCGGTGGACGCGCTGCGCGGGCTGCGGCTGCTGCACCACCGCGACGACGTCGACGCCGACCTCGCGGCCCGGCTGCGCCGCTGGACGGGAACCGCCGACGGGCCCCCCGACGCGGTCGTGCTGGCGCTGTCCGGGCCGCCCAGCGCGGCGGAGTCGGAGTTCCTGACCGCCCTGCGGTCGCCGTACGGGGAAGGGTTCCCCCCGGTGGTGATCTGCGCGCTGCGCGCGGGCACCGCCGCGACGGCCGGCTCACCGCCGGAACCGGGGTCGATGTGCGACGCGGTCGTGGACTGGCGTGCGGCCCCGGACGGCGGTACCGAGATCGAGGCGGCGCTGCGTACCCGGGTACGCGCCCGGACCGGGGTGCTGGCCGCCCGGTGGGCGCTGCGCGCACTGGTGGCCTGCCTGACCACGGGGCAGTTGGACGACCAGTTCGCCCGGGCGGTGGAGGCGGCCGTCACGGGCGCGCACGAGATACCCGAGCTGGACCTGTTGCAGGCGTTGCAGGGCGGGCGGATCCGGCTGCCGCGCGGGCACGACGAGGCGGTGCGCCTGCTCGGCGCGCATGGTCTGGACGCGCGGTCCCGGCTCGGCCTGGCCGGTGACGCGGACCCGGGGGAGGTGACCCGGGCCGCGAACCGGGCACTGGTGTTCTGGCGGGCCCAGGCCCTGACGCCGGACACGGGACTGGCCGGGCGTAGTGCGTGCGCGCTGCTGGTACGGACGTGCGAGCGGCTGCTCACCGACGGCGTCGAGTGACCGGCGTCCGGCACGGGCGGGAGGTCCGGCGGTGCCGGCGGGACGGCTCAGAGCGTCACGAACCCGCTGACCCGGGTGCCGGTGGTCGGGCTCGACCGCACCGTCAGCGTGCCGTCGACCGAGGCCAGGCGGGCGGCGAGCTGGCGCAGCGGCATCCGGCCCTCGGTGTCGAAGCCCGGCCCGGTGTCGTCCACCTCGAAGCTGAGGCCCCGGCGGGAGGTACGTAGCGTCAGCGTGACCGCGGCGCCCGGAGCGTGCTTGTGCGCGTTGCTGACCGCCTCCAGGCAGGCCAGGTAGACGGCGGCCTCCACCTCGGGCAGGTACCGGTAACCGACCAGTTCCGGGTCGATGTCCAGGGTGACCGTGTCGAGCGCCTCCAGCCGGGCCGTCAACGCGGCCACCAGACCGTGGTCGGCCAACGGTGCCAGCAGGCCGGTCGCGGTGGTGTGCAGCACCTCCTCGGTGCTGGCCAGCAGCTCCCGCAGCCGGTCGAGGTGCTGGCCCGCCTCGGCGGCGTTGCCGGCGCCGAGCTGGTGCTCCACCATGGCCAGCGACATCTGCAACGCGACCATGTGGTGCTGGGCGCCGTCGTGCAGGTCGCGCTCCAGCTGGTACCGCTGGTGTTCCATCTCGCCCGCGGCCCGCAGCCGGGTGTCGGCCAGCAGCAGGGTGCTCTGACCGATCAGCCGTTCGGCGCCGGCGGTGATCAGCTGGGCCTGGATGTCGCTGACCAGCAGGCGGGTCACCGCGTGCAGCTCGGGCCACCGGCGCAGCCGCTCGGCCGCCGTCGGCGGCTCGACCACGAGGTCGGCCAGGACCTGCTCGCCGTCGCACAGCCGGACCGGCGCCGCCCCGGGCACGGGTACCGCCGCCTCGGCGCCGGTAGCGGTCCACCAGTACTCCTGCACGGTGTGTTCGGTCGCCGTGTCCGCGTCGTGGCCCGCCGGCAGGGGCAGCCATACCGCGATGGTGACCGTGGTGGCCTCCAGACACCCACCCAGCGCCCGGGCCAGGGCTTCGGCCTGCACTCCCGGCAGCGGCCGACCCGGCAGGCCGTGCACCGCGTCAACCACCCGTGCCACATTGTCCGGCGGCCCCGGCACCGGGGACGGCCCGTCGGCTCGCTGCGTCGAACGGCGCATGCCCGTCACTGTAGGCGGCTTTGGCCGGGCCGGCTGACCCGGCTCGTGGCCCGCGGCGGCCCGCCGCCACGGTAGCCGCCGGGGGCTCACGCGGCGCAGAGCAGGTGGTTGACCGTTGCCTTGCGGGCTGCCCGCAGCGCGTAGTGCACCCGGCTCTTGACGGTGCCGACCGGTACCCCGAGCGTTGCGCTGATCTCGGCCGCGGTCCGCCCGTTCAGGTAGGTCTCCACCAGCGCGGCCTGGTGCTCCGGCCACAGCCCGCGCAGCACCTGCTCGACCAGGAGGGAGTCCACCACGACGGCCGTCGGGTCCGCCGTGGCCACCTCGGCGGCGTTCTCGATGTCCACCTCGGTCGGCCGGGCCTTCTTCATGCGGTACCCGTCCATCACCAGGTTGTGCACCACCCGGCGCAGCCAGCCCAGCACCGACCCGCGGTCGGCGGTGAGCTGGTCCAGGTGCGTCCACGCCCGCAGGAACGCCTCCTGCACCACGTCCTCGGCGCGCCCGGTGTCGCCGTCGGTCAGCCGCTGCGCGTACCTCAGCAGCGGCTGCTGGTAGGCATCCATCAGTTCGCGCAGGCGGGAATCGCTTTCCAACGCGCTGCTGTGTCGCTTGCTCTGCACCCGTTCGGCCATGCCCAAGACAGTGCCGCCGCGGGCCGGTCGCCCGACATGGTGCGGCCCCTGCTCCTGCGGGTGCCACCCCTCGGGTTGGAGAGGGTTATCCCTACGCCATGCACCGGTACCGGCGGCCCGCGCCGCGCCACCGCTCGTTCGCGTGCTGACCGGTGAACCCGACGGTGCCGCGATGCCGTGCCCCATGTGGACGACCTCGCTCACGGGCAGGCGGCGACGGTCGTCCGGCGCCGCCGCGACGGCCGGTACCGCGGCCGGGCGGCGGCCCGAGGACGGCGCCGTGGCGCCCCGACCGAAGAGGTGGGCATGGAGGAGACGGACTTCCCGGCGGTGGGCATCGGGATTACGACGCACAACCGGGGCGTCGTGCTGCGTACCGCGTTGGAGGCGATCCGCAAGTATGCGCCCAGCGGTGCCGCGATAGTCGTGGTCGACGACGCCAGCGACGAACCGGTGGAGGAGGCGACGTTTCGCTTCGACAGCAACGCCGGTATCGCCCGGGCCAAGAACAAGTGCCTGGAACTACTGCTCGAGCGGGGCTGTACGCACCTGTTCCTGTTCGACGACGACTGCTGGCCGGTCGTGGACGGCTGGGAGCGGCCCTACATCGACAATCCCGAGCCGCATCTGATGTACATCTTCACCGACACCCCACGTGGCCGGCTGACCGACTCGCTGGAGATCTACCGGGACGCGCAGCTTCGGGCGTACACCCATCCGCGCGGATGCATGCTCTACTTCGAGCGGCGGGTGCTGGACCGGGTGGGCGGGTACGACACCCGGTACGGCCGGTGGGGGTACGAGCACGTGGACCTCTCCAACCGGATCTACAACGCCGGCCTGACCTCGTTCCGGTTCGCTGACGTGGTGGGCAGCGGAGACCTCATCTTCAGTTGCGACGAACGCACCAGGGTCGGCTCCAGCGTGTCCGACATCGAGCGCTTCACCCTGGTGCGCAATCTCAAGACCCGGTCGGAGGCCAGCTACACCTCGGCCGAGTACCGCGAGTTCCGCACCCGCCCGGTCGGTGCGGCGGCGACGCAGAACGTGGTGCTGACCACGTACCTCACCGCGCAGCCCGACCCGCAGCGCGGCACCACCTGGACACCGAACTACGCCGACCTGGCCGAGTTGCGCCGCTCTGTCGAACGGCACGGGCGGCGGTTGGTGGTGCTGCACGACTGCCTCGACGAGCCGGACACCGACCTGGTCACGCACGTCCGGGTGGCGCCGGGCGGGGAGGTCAGCTCGCCGTACTTCCACCGCTGGCTGTGCTGGTGGCGCTACCTGCGCGAGCACCCCGAGATCGACCAGGTGTGGTGCGTCGACGGTACCGACGTGGAGATGCTGCGCGATCCGTTCCCGGAGATGGACGACCGACTGTACGTGGGCGACGAGCCGGCGCCGCTGTGCATTCCGTGGATGGTGTATCAGCACGGCGGCAGCGCCAAGCTGTTGCAGTTCCTGTCCGACAACCGGGGTATCCCGCTGCTCAACTGCGGGCTCACCGGCGGTCGGCGGGAAACGGTGCTGGAATTCTGTCGGGACATGTTCGACTTCTGCGTCACCAACGCCCGGGAGGCCGGCCCGCTCGACATGGGGCCGTTCAACTACGTGGCCCGTACCTGGTACGCGGGGATGATCGTGCACGGCCGCCAGGTCAGCACGGAGTTCCGTAAGGACGACCGGGCCAGCACCGAGTCGTGGTGGCGGCACAAGTAGTCGTATCCGGCCCGTGGCAGGAGTGAACCCTACTGGCGTACGAGGCGTGCCACAGATGAACCCCCGGACGCGGGTGAAGGAGGGCGGTGACCGTGGACGTGGACACGGACCTGGATGTGGCACCGGAGACGACACGGGACGCCGACCGTGACGAGAGCATGCACGCGTTGCTGCTGCGGTTGGCCGGCTCGCTGCCGGACCGGGTACTGACCGACGCGCGGGACGCGCTGGCCGCCGGCCGGCGGCTGGACGTCGTACAGGCGGTCGCCTTCGAGGCGGTCTCCCAGCCGCTGCAACTGGACGCCGACGAGATCGCGGCGCTGCGCGAGGAACTGGCACTCAGCGGCGGGGACATCGACCTCGGCCTGGCGCTGGAGGAGCTGCGCGGGGAACGCCCGCCGGCACCGTGGCAGTTCCTGTCCGACCTGCCGACCAAGCAGGAAGACCTGGCGTTGATGGCGCTCCCGCAGGACCGCACCGCCGACCCGGTCGACGCCCTCGATCCGGCGGACCGGGCGCTGGTGGCCGCGGCGTCGGCAATCCCGACGGTACGCGCGGTGTGGCGGGCGTGGCGGATGCCGTCCAGCGCCCGGCCCTGGCAGGACCCGGTACGCGTGGCCGTGGTCAGCGTCGACGACACCATGGATACCCTCCCCGCACTCAGCGCCCAATTGCGGCAGATCATGGCCGAGGCCGGGGACGCCGAGGCCCAGGTCGAGGTCTGCTGGGCCGGGCTGCACGCGCCGTACTACCAGACCCTGGCCCGCTCGTCCGGCGCCCTGCTGTGGGCGGCACGGCCGGCCGCGCCGGTGGCCACCGCCCGGCTCTTCGACGGCGTCGATCCGGTACGCGGCCCGTGGTTCGCCAGCAACCGGCCGGTGGTCTCCGATCCCACGGAACGCGACGACCTGCTCGCCGCGCTGCGCGGGGGGGTGGTCATCGCGTGGAGCAGCGCCGGGATGCCCGACATCCTGGCCCCGGACCGGGGCGACGTGGTACCGATGCACCTGCGTACCGACGGGATCTGGCTGTGGAGCGAGGGGGTCGCGTACTACCTGGAGAACTACGGCCTGGCGCCGGATCCGCAGTTGGCCGCGCACCTGACCGGGGATGAGCCCGACGAGCCCCTGGACGAGATCTCCGTGCACCGCGCCCTGGTGCACCTGTGCCGGCCCGACGCCGAGGCGGTCGTCTGGTCGCCGTCCGGTGCCGACGACGACCCGGTGGCACCGGCCGACGCCCCCTCGTCCGACATCCCGTCGCCCGACGGCCTGGCGCCGGCCCACCCGGAGCTGCCGGACGTGACACCCGAGGCAAGGCCGGACGCCGGTACGCTCCGGCCGGTGTCGCCGTGACCGAAATGCTCGCCCTGCGGCAGCGGGCACCCCTGCCGTCGTCCTGGAAGGTGTCGCCGCCGGCCCAGGGCGAACCGGTCGGGAAGCACGTGGCGCGGTACCTGCGACAGGCGTCGCAGGCGGTGGGCGCCGCCGTGGCGCGCATCCTGCCGGACGCCGGTGCGCGGGTGCCGGTGCTCGATCCGGGGCCGTGGGAGGCACCGGGATCGGTCACCCCCGGCCCGGCGGGTTGGTTCGCGCTCGCGGTCGAGGCCGGCCGGTCCGGCTTCCGGCTGGCCGGCCGGCCGGTGGCCGCCGCCGACCTGGCCCGGGCGATCTGGCACTGCCCCCGCTGGCGGGGCCGGCCGGTGCTGCTGGTCACCCAGCGGTCCGCGTCGGCCGACGGGGTCGGACCGGTGCTGCACCAGCTCGCGGCCGACCTGGGGGCACCGGTCTACGCCTCGGACTCCGGGATCCGCTTCACCTTCGGGCGCGCCTCCGCGAACGGGCTGTTCTGGTGCTGGCGTCCGGGCGGCGGGGACGAACCGGAGCCGGCGGGCAACGTGCTGCCCCCGCTGGGACCGGTACGCGTCCGTCCCACCCCGACCGGCCGGGTGCCGGGCCGCAACCACCAGCCGTCGTCCCTGGTGCCGTCCCCCGCGACCCCCGATCCGGGGACCGCCCCGTCGCCCGCCGACCCGGCAGAGGCCACGTCACCCGCTGCGGCACCGGAATCCGGGCCCGAGCTGCCCTCGCCGGTGGAAGCGGCGTTCGAGGCGCACAGCCTGGCGCTTCCGGTGATCGAGCTGCCCCGGCCCGACCTCAGCGTCCAGCGCATGGCGCTGACGGAATTCGACGTGCCCCGGCTGGAGCTGGACACCTGCCGGCCGCTGACCGCCGACCCGGACGCCGCCAGCCCCACCGTGTCCGTGCCGGCTGCGGCCACCCTGACGGCATCCGTGCCGGCTGCGGCCACCCTGACGGGATCCGTGCCGGCTGCGGCCATGCCGGAAGCCACGGACGCTCCGACGACCGGCCCGGAGAGCACCGATGCCCCGGCGAACGGCGCGGGCGGCGGTCCTCCGCCGGCGTCACCCGCCAACCGGGGCGCGGCGTGGTTCGGGGTACGGGCCCGCACCGACGAGGCGGACCGGGAGCGGCTGCGTACCGTGCTGGGCTGGAAGTTCCAGGCCCACTCCCGGACGGTGGCCCGGGCGCTGTCGCTGCACCCGGGGCTGCGCAGTGCGGTCGGCGCGCACGACGTGATGGCCGGGCTGGTCACGGTGCTGGCTCTGCTCGACGGGGTGGGCGCGCGGGTCAACGACGCGCTGCGCGGTGGAGGCACGCCCGACGAGGACGTCCAGTTGCTGGCCCGGTGCGCCCGCGCCGGTCTGGAACAACTGCCGGCCGTCGGGGGACCCGTCTTCGCCGCGGTACCCGCCGGACTCAACGTCGGCCGGTACCGGGCCGGGGACCTGGTGGTGGAGCCGGCGTTCACCACGGTGTCGTGCCACGGTGGCACCGAGGGCGACGCGGGCCGGTACGCGATCTGGTCGGCCACCGCGCGGCGGCTGGACCAACTGGGAATCGCGGACGGGCCTGGTGTCCGAGCCGGGCGGGCGATGTTCGCCGCCGGTTCCCGCTTCGCGGTGCTCGGCGTCGACGAGGGGCCGGACGGCGCGCCGTACGTGCTGCTGCGGGAGGTCGTCTCCGGGCACCGCGACGGCGCACTCGACGAGCGGGTGGCCGGCAAGCTGCGCGACGCGCTCGCCGCCCAGCCGCAACGCGCGGCGCCCGCGCCGCTGCCGTGGCCGCTCGGCTTCGCGGCCGGCGACCGCCCGTTCGCGCTCGAACCCGGACCGGGCGGCGCGTGATGTACGAGGAGACGATCTCCGGCTTCCTCCGGTCCGACCCCGGCGGCCCGGCCCGGCCCGGCCCGCCCCGCGCCGGCACCATTCCCGGCGGCAACACCCCCGGCGGCGACAGTGAGCAAGGAGCGAACTCGTGACCACCAGCGTGCTGTCGGTGTCGGCCAGGGACACCGGATGCCTCACCGACATCTCCCGGGCACTGGAGTCGGCGGCGCCCGGCGACACCGTCGCGGTACGCCCTGGCGTGTACCGCGAGGCGCCGCTGTTCCGCCGGAACGTTGTCCTGGTCGCCGAGGACGGACCGGGCACCGTCACCATCGAGGTGCCCCCGGGCGGGGCCATCCTGGCCGCCGGGGGCGAGATCCTGATCCAGGACATCGCCATCCGTGGCAGCGACGAGCGGATGCCGCTGCTCCAGGTGGCGGCCGGCCGGGTCCGTCTGGAGGCGTGCACCGTCGACGCCACGGCGGCGGCCGCGATCCACGTGCGCGGGGGCACCGTGGAGATGCGCGGCGGCGCGATCAGCAACTCCGGCGGGGCCGGCGTGGTCCACGAGGCCGGCACGGGCGAGTACACCCGCGTACGGATGAGCGGCATCGCCAAGTGCGCGATCATGACGGCCGGGTCGAGCGCCCCGGTGTTCCGGGACTGCACGTTCACCGGGATCGGGGAGGCGGCGCTCCTGGCCGTGGGCGCCAGCGCCCCGCGCCTGGAGGACTGCCGCATCGACGAGGTCGGCCAGTACGCCGTCGTCGCGCAGCAGACCGCCCGGCCGTACCTGACCGGGACCACGGTGTCCGGCGGCGAGGTCGGGCTGCTCGTCAGCGACAGGGCGACCCCGGTGCTGGAGCGCTGCGAGATCCGGGACGCCCGGGTGCACGCCGTGGTGACCATGGGGCAGGCGGCGCCCGCGCTCTCCGACACGCGCGTCACCCGGGCCCGGGGCCACGGCCTCGACTGCCGGGACACCTCCGCGCCGACGCTGACCAACTGCGAGGTGCGTGACTGCGGCGCGGCCGGGGTGGTGGTCAACGGCACGGCGACGCCGCACCTCACCGGGGGTACCGTGGCGGACTGCGCCGACGCTGGGGTGTTCCTGACTGGCCGGTCGAAGGCGCGGCTGGACGGGGTCGGGGTCCGCGACGTCCCCATCGGCGTGGCGATCGAGCAGGAAGCCGCCCCGCACCTGCACGGCCTGACCATCGAGGGCATCCGCTACGGCCTGCACGCGACCGGCGGAGCCGGCCGGTTCTCCAACGGCCAGGTCACCGGGGCGCGGACCGCCGGGGCGAAGCTCGCCGACAGCGCGACCACCGTGCTGTCCAACTCCCGGATCACCGGCTGCCGGATCGGCGTGGAGGTGGCCGGGAACGCCCGGCCCACCCTGTCCTCGATGGCCGTGGAGGAGTCGGGTGGGGCGGGCGTGCGGACCGGCGGCCCCAGCGCGGCCACCCTGTCCCGCAGCCGGATCAGCGGCAGTCACGGCCCGGGGATCCGGGCCGGCGCCGGCAGCACCGTCACCGCCACGGACTGCGAGATCGTGGGCAACCAGGGCCCGGGTGTCGCGGTGGAGACCGACGCGCCGGTGCGGCTCCACGGCGGGGTGGTGCGCGGCAACGGCGGCGTCGCCGTGGACGCGCCGAGCCCGACCGCCGCAGTCGAGTTGTCAGGAGTGGACACCGGCCACAACGGACGCCCGATCTCCCTTCCGCCGCCCGGGGCCGGGCGGCCGGACGCACCGGGGGCCGACGCCCCGAAGTCCGCTTCCGCCCCGACCGGAGGCGCCGGGTCGGACGTCGCCCCGCCCGGGAAACCGTCCGGTGCCCGCCCGTCGGGCCCCGCGCCGTCCGACGTCGGGTCACCCGCTCCGGCGGTGCCCTCCGGCGGCGGTCCCGATCCCGGTGACGGGCCGCCGAGTGGCGGCGCGACGGGTGGCGGCGGGGAGGCGGACGGGCCGGTGGCCGCGCTGCTGCGCGAACTGGACGGACTGGTCGGCCTGGCCGGCGTCAAGCACGAGGTGGCCACCCTGGTCGGGCTCAACCAGATCGCCAAGCGTCGCAGGGAGGCCGGACTGCACGTACCGCCCATGTCCCGGCACCTGGTCTTCGCCGGGCCGCCCGGCACCGGTAAGACCACCGTGGCCCGCATCTTCGCCCGGATCCTGGCCACCCTCGGGGTGCTCGCCAGCGGGCAACTGGTCGAGGTGTCCCGCAGCGACCTGGTCGCCGAGCATGTCGGCGGCACCGCGGTGAAGACCACCGCCCGGTTCGAGGAAGCCCTGGGCGGGGTGCTCTTCATCGACGAGGCGTACACGCTCTCGACCGGCGGGGGCAGCGGCCACGACTTCGGCCGGGAGGCCATCGACACCCTGGTCAAGCTGATGGAGGACCACCGGGACGAGGTGGTCGTGGTGGTCGCCGGGTACACCCCGAACATGCGTACCTTCCTGGCCGCCAACCCGGGTCTGGAGTCCCGCTTCGCCCGTACCATCCAGTTCGACAGCTACTCCGACGACGAACTCGCCGAGATCGTCGAGCGGCTCTGCCGCGCCCACCACTACGCGCTGGAGTACGAGACGCGGCAGGCCCTGGTGCGCCACTTCAGCGACATGCCCCGCAACGAGACCTTCGGCAACGCCCGGGTGGCGCGCCAGGTCTTCGAGGACATGCTGGGGCGTCAGGCGTACCGGCTGTCGAACAACCCGCAGGCCCCGGACCTCGAACTGGCCCGGCTGCTGCCGGAGGACCTGGGCGAACAGGCGGCTGCGCCGTCGGCGGCGGCCGGCGTGGCGCAGGCCGTCCAGGACCTGCTCGGAAAGCTGAACGCGATGGTCGGCCTGGACGCGGTCAAGCGCGAGGTGACCGACGTCATCGACCTGATCGCCTCCACCGAGGCCCGGACCCGGGCCGGTCTGCCCGCTCCGACGATCTCCCGGCACCTGGTCTTCGCCGGGGCGCCCGGCACTGGCAAGACCAGCGTGGCCCGGCTGTACGGGCAGCTGCTCAACGCAATGGGTGTGCTGCGCACCGGGCAGCTCGTCGAGGTCAGCCGGGCCGACCTGGTCGGCGAGTACGTCGGGCACACCGCCGTCAAGACCACCGACGTGTTCAACCGGGCGCGCGGCGGCGTGCTGTTCATCGACGAGGCGTACGCGCTGGCCGGCCAGGGCAACGACTTCGGTCGGGAAGCCATCGACACGCTGGTGAAGCTGATGGAGGACCATCGGGACGACATCGTGGTGATCGCGGCCGGGTACACCGGGGACATGCGCCGGTTCCTGGCCAACAACGTCGGGCTGGCCTCCCGGTTCAGCCGGCAGGTCCCGTTCGAGTCGTACACCTCCTCGGAACTGGTGTCCATCGTGCAGACGCTGGCCCGCGACAGCGGCTTCGACTTCAGCAACGACTGCCTCCCGGTGCTGTCCGAGCACTTCGACAGCCTGACCCGGGACGAGACCTTCGGCAACGGCCGGTACGCCCGCCAGCTGCTCGAACGCACCATCACCAAGCAGGCCAACCGGCTGCGCCGCGCGACCGCACCGACGGTCGACGACATGCGCCAGCTGTACGCGGCCGACGTACGGGCAGCCCTGGCCGCCTGACCCAGTAGCGACGAGAGAAGGTGCCCGGAGATGCCGGCAGTGAGTATGAGCGGTACGTGGCGGATCACGGTGGTGGGCAAGGAGTCCCTCTACGCGCAGCGGCTGGTGTTCTCCGGCGACGTCCAGAAGACGCTCGAACTGGAGGTCGGGACGTCGGCGTCCGCGAGTGGGCGGCGCTGGAGGCTGCGGTTCGAACACCACCGTGGGGACGGCGTCTGGCGGCCGAACGTCTCGGTGGAGGCGGGTGCCATCGTCCGGTGCGGCAACGAATTCCAGCGGTTGATCGCGACGAAGGACGTGTACTGGACCGGTGACCGTGGACACGACGACCTGAAGCTGCTGCTCACCCGGCCGGCGTCGGCGGGTGCCCCGGAGGAGGGAGTGGGCGGGGAGCCCTTCGCCGTCGACGTCAACCTGCACGGGCTGCCGGGCATGCCGGTGCTCCCGTCGATGGACGGCGCGGATGCGACGTCGGAGAGGCTGCGGTCGTACAGTCGGCCGGGGTCGGCGGGAACTCCCCTGCGGAGACGGTCCTTCTGATCGCCGCGGGCCCCGGCTCGCCAGGTCCGGCCGACGGCGTTGCCGGAATCGCGCGGTGCGAACAGCATCGATCCCGGTACCGGTCAACCCTTTCCGGCTCGCAGCCGTGTAGTGGATGTGAGCACCAGACCTTTCCGGCGGCCGGCCCGCCGCAACGGACCCGAGCTGCCGCACGGCGAGATCACCCTGCAGGAGCCGCCGGTCGTCCCGGAGGTCCAGCCCGCCGGGTTCCGCTCGCTCGGGATGATCCTGCCGAGCCTGCTGATGACCGGCGGGTTCATGTTCATGATGATGAGCAACTCGCTCAGAGGCCCGATGGGCATGGTCATGCTGGTCATGATGGGCGGCGGCATGCTGGGCATGGCCGTGTTCCAGATGACGATGAACACCGGCAACCGCAAGCAGCAGATCAACGGCGACCGGCGCGACTACTTCCGCTACCTGTCCCAGACCAGGGCGCAGGTCCGCCAGTACGCGGCGGAACAGCGGGACGCGCTGGCCTGGCGGCACCCCGACCCGGAGTCGCTGTGGTCGCTGGCGATGACCAGCCGGCTGTGGGAGCGCCGGCCGACGCATCCGGACTTCGGCGAGATCCGGGTCGGTACCGGCGCCCAGCGGCTCGCGGTACGGATGACCCCGCTGGACACCAAGCCGGTGGAGGACCTGGAACCGGTGTGCGCCAAGGCGTTGCGCCGGTTCATCAAGGCCTACACGACCGTGCCCGACCAGCCCGTCGCGCTGTGCCTGCCCGGCTTCGCGCACGTGCGGATCAGTGGCGACCGGGACGTGGCGCGGGGCATGGTGCGCGCCATGCTCGCCCAGTTGGCCACCTTCCACGCCCCGGACGAGCTGCGGCTGGCCCTCTGCGTCGGCCCCGAGCAGGCCGAGCGGTGGGAGTGGGCCAAGTGGCTGCCGCACGCCAAGCATGCCACCGACGTCGACGTGGCCGGGCCGGTACGGCTGTTCGGCACCACGCTGGAAGAGGTGGAGCGGCTGCTGGGCGCGGAGTTCGCGGGCCGCTCCCGGTACGACGACGACGCCCAGCCCTCCCGCGAGGAGCCGTTCGTCGTGGTGGTCTGCGACGGTGGCGTCATCCCGCCGGGCACCCGGCTGACCGTCTCCGGGTACCGCAACGCCGTCCTCGTCGACTTCGACGGTCGTGGCCTCGCCGACGGGGACAACGTGCTCAACCTGGAGGTGTCCGCGACCGACGTGGACATGATCGAGAAGGACCACGTGGGCCGGGAGGTGCGTACCCGGCTCGCCGCACCCGACCACCTGGACCTGCCCCGGCTGCGGACGCTGGCCCGGATCATGGCCCGGCACGCCACCAAGGTCACCGGCGAGCAGCCGGCCAGCGGGCTCAGCGCCGTCCTCGACCTGCCGGACCTGCTGGACATCCCCGACCTGGACACCTTCGACCCGCGTGCCCGGTGGGAGGCACGCTCGCCCGCCGACCGGCTGCGGGTGCCCATCGGGGTGGCCGCCGACGGCTCCCCGATCGAGCTGGACATCAAGGAGTCCGCCGAGGGCGGGATGGGGCCGCACGGCATGCTCATCGGCGCCACCGGATCGGGCAAGAGCGAACTGCTGCGCACCCTGGTCCTGGCCCTGGCGGCCACGCACTCCTCGGAGACCCTCAACTTCGTGCTGGTGGACTTCAAGGGCGGCGCCACCTTCGTCGGGCTGGACCGGCTGCCGCACGTCTCCGCGCTCATCACCAACCTGGCCGACGAGGCCGCGCTGGTCGACCGGATGCAGACCACCCTCCAGGGCGAACTGGTACGCCGGCAGGAACTGCTGCGCAGCGCCGGCAACTTCACCTCGGCACGCGACTACGAGAAGGCCCGTGCCCAGGGCGCCGAACTCGACCCGCTGCCCACCCTCTTCGTGGTGGTGGACGAGTTCAGCGAGCTGATCGCGGCCAACCCCGAGTTCATCCAGCTGTTCGTGATGATCGGCCGGCTCGGCCGCTCGCTCGCGGTGCACCTGCTGCTGGCCTCGCAGCGCCTGGAGGACGGGCGCATCCACCAGCTCGAGGGCCACCTGTCGTACCGCATCGGGCTGCGTACCTTCTCCGCGATGGAGTCGCGGGCCGTCATCGGCGTACCCGACGCGTACGAGCTGCCGGGCGATCCGGGCAACGGATACCTGCGCTCCAGTGTCACCAGCATCACCCGGTTCCGGGCCGCGTACGTGTCCGGCCCGCACCGGGTACGCAGCACCGGGCTGCACCGCGAGGTGATCGCCAGCCAGGTGGTCCCGTTCACCGCCGGGGCCGCCGCACCCGCCGTCCCGGCACCGCGCCCGCCCTCGGACCCGGCGCCGGACGAGTCGACCGACACCGGCACCACCGTGCTGCACGCGCTGGTGGACCGACTGGTCGACCAGGGTCCGCCGGCACACCAGGTGTGGATGTCGCCACTGGAGGACGCGCCGACCCTGGACGACGTGCTGCCGCCGCTGCTGCCCGACCCGGAGCACGGGCTGCGTCCGATCGACGCCGGCCAGCAGGGGTACCTGCAGGTGCCGGTCGGTCTCATCGACAAGCCGTTCGAGCAGATGCGCGACCTGCTCGTGGTGGACCTGGCCGGGGTCGGCGGGCACGTGGGCGTGGCCGGCGGACCGCAGAGCGGCAAGAGCACCCTGCTGCGGTCGCTGGTGTGCGGGCTGGCCCTGACCCACTCGCCGCGACAGGTGCAGTTCTACTGCCTCGACTTCGGCGGCGGTTCGCTGGCCGGGCTGACCGGCCTGCCGCACATCGGCGGGGTCGCCGGCCGGCACGAACCGGAGCGGGTGGGCCGCACGGTGGCCGAGGTCCGCTCGATCCTCGTCGAGCGGGAACGGCGCTGCGCTGATCTGGGCATCCACGGCCGGGACGCCTACCGGCAGGCGCAGGCCGACGGTCGCATCCCGGAGGACCGGTTCGGCGACGTGTTCCTGGTCGTGGACGGGTGGTTCGTGCTGCGCCAGGAGTTCGAGCCGGCCGAGGAGATGGCCCGGGACATCGCGGCCCGTGGCCTGAACTACGGGATCCACGTGATGATCACCATGGGCCGCTGGTCGGAGCTGCACATGTCGATGCGGGACAAGATCGGGACCCGTCTCGAACTGCGCCTGGGCGACCCGGTGGAGTCCGGGATCGACCTGCGTGCGGCGGCCCAGGTGCCCCGCCGGCCGGGGCATGGGCTGACCGACGCGAAGCTGCACTTCCTCGGCGCGCTGCCGCGCATCGACGGCGTCCAGTCGGCCGACGGGCTCGCCGCGGCCACCGCGCACCTGGTGTCCGCGGTGGCGGACAACTGGGCCGGGGAACGTGCCCCCGCGGTACGCACCCTGCCGGCCTCGCTGCCGATGGCCGAGCTGCCGGCACCGCAGGACACCCGCATCGCGCTCGGCGTGGACGAGGACCAGCTCGCGCCGGTGTGGCACGACTTCCGGGCGATGCCGCACCTGACCGTGCTGGGGGACACCGAGAGCGGCAAGACGAACCTGCTGCGTCTCATCGCCCACGCGATCGTCGCCAGCCACACCCCGGCCCAGGCGCGCATCATGGCCGTCGACTACCGGCGGCAGCTCTTCGACGACGTACCGGCCGAGTACCGGCTCGGCTACTCGGTCTCGCCGGACAGCACCCGGGACACCGCCGCCGAGGCGCTGGCCGGGCTCCGGCCGCGGATTCCCGGCCCCGACATCACGCCGGAGCAGCTACGCGCCCGCGACTGGTGGTCCGGCCCCGAACTGTACGTCCTGGTCGACGACTACGAACTGCTCGCCGGGCCGGACAACCCGTTGGCCCACCTGACCCCGTTGCTGCCCCAGGGTGGCGACATCGGCCTGCACGTGGTCGTCGCGCGGGCCGCGGCCGGGGCGATGCGGCTGTCGATGGACCCGCTGCTGCGGCGCATCCAGGAACTGAACACTCCGGACGTGGCGCTGTCCTGCCCGCCGACGGAAGGCCCGCTGCTGGGTAACACCAGGCCGCGTCCGCTGCTGCCGGGCCGGGCGCTGCTGTGCACCCGGCGTGGCAGCCGGCTGATCCAGACGGCACTGGTACCCGCGCCCGTGCCCACCGGGGCCGGCCGATGACCCGCACCGCCACCCGCCCGCGCCGTACGCCCACCCCACCGGCCCAGCCCGCCGAGCCGGCCCGTACCGCCGTGGCGGCCGAGCCCGCCGAGCCCGCTACGGCGGCCGAACCCGCTGCGGCGTACGCGGCGGCCGAGGAACTGGCCCGGCGGCTGCGGGCCCTGGCCTGCCTGCCCGGACCGTCCGCCGCGCCGACCGCATGGCCCTGCGACACGGGGCTGCTGGACTGGCTGCGCCGGATGACCTACCCCGCCCTGTACACCTGGGCGGCCGAGGAGAACCTGGCGCGCCGCTGGATCGGCGGCGACATCTTCGGCTCCCGCCGGCTGTCGCGGGCACCGGAGTTCCTCGCCGGCACCGACCTACGCCGTCTGCCCCCGCACCTGGTCGCGCCGCTGTTGCGGCGGGTGAGCATGACGCGTCCGGCGCCGAGCGCCGCCGAGCTGACGCCTGCGGCCCTGGCCGCCGACGCCGGCCGGGTCAGCACGTTCCGGCGCGACGGGGTCGCCCGGCTCTGGGGCCAACCGGAGCACACGCCGCCGCTGCCCGACACCACCACCATTCCGCACGTCGTGCACGGCATCTGGCTCGGCCGGCCGCTGCCCGAGTCGAACGGCTTCTGGGCCAACTACGGCGCGGCGGCCGACAGCTACGCCGGCCAGGTCGACTTCGTGCTGTGGACGGACATCCCGCGGGCCCGCTTCGACGCGGCCCGCGCCACCCCGCCCGCCCCGGCCGGCCGGCCCGATCCGCTGGCCCCGGTACGCGCCCTGCTGACCTGGGCCGACACCCACGGCATCCACCTGGTGAGCGTGGCCGAACTGTTCCACGCGAACGCGCCGATGACCCTGCACAGCCCGTACGCCCTGGAGCTGAACCGGGGGCTGCCGCAGGGTTTCGCGGCGGCCAGCGACCACCTGCGGGTCGAGGTGGTGCACCGGTTCGGCGGCCTGTACGCCGACGGTGACCTGCACTTCCTTCCGGCCACCGCGCTCCCGCCGGACGAGCGGGCCGACAGCTCGGCGAGCCAGGGTGCCGAGGGCCCGCCGGGCGGTGGGTACCGGCTGTTCCGTGGCCGGTGGCACGGGCCGCCGGAGGCCGACGGGCCGGCCCGGTTGCCGGAGCTGTTCGACCGGGTCGCCGCGTCGACGCACGGGTTCACGCTGCACGCGCTCACCGACGAGATCGTCCTCAACGACGTCATCCTGGCCCCGGCGGGGCATCCCGCGCTGGCGTTGTGGCTGGAGGGCGCGCGGTACAACTACCTGCGCGACCCGCGCGACCTGTACGCCGTCGGCGCCTCCCAGCCGGCCGGGTCGGACCCGCCGCTCACGTCGGACCCGCCGCCAACGTCGGATTCGTTGCGCATGTCGGACCCGCAAGGCGGGTCCGGCCCGCCGGTCGCGGGGGCGTCGGGGTGGCGGGGGGAACCGGCCTCCTGGACCTGGGCGGTCACCGCGATGCGTACCGGGCGGGTGCACCACTGGCTGCTGGCCCGGCTGGGCATCGGCGCGGCCGATCTGGTCAAGCCGGCCCCGGCGGTACGCGGGCACAGCGAGCTGAGCTGGCTGCCGCCGGTCGACGGTCAGCCGCCGGTCGTCTGCCCCGACCCGGACCCGCTGCCGACTCTGGTCGCCTGCGTGGACCTGCTGCGCTGGCAGCACCTGTCGCGCTCCGGGGACCTGTGCCTCACCGCGGTCGCTCCGCTGGTCCGCGGGCTGCCCGAGCCGGACACCGCGTGGACCGCGGTGCTGCTCGCCTTCGGGTACCTGTCCGTCGACCTCGGCCCGGTCACGTCGGTCACCGATCGGCGACGCAACCAGGACCGGACCCTCGACGTGGTGGTGCTGCCGCCCGAGGCGGAGGCGCTGCTGGATCGTGCCGCGACACCGGCCACCTGGTTCGGTTCCGGTACCCGCTCCGGCGACGGTGGCGGAGCCGGACCGAAGGTCACCGCAGGCCGGGAGTACTGGTTCCTCGGCGAGCGCACGGTCCCGGCCCGGCTGCTGCCGCCGCGGCCCGACCCACCGGACGGACGCGGCGGGCGCGACCACGTCACGGACCTTCCGGCGGCAGCAGCCGGATGACAGAAAAGGAGAGTCATTATGGCAACCCCCAACAGAGGGGTCGTGGGCGGCGAGTTCGGCCTGATGGCCGACGAGGCGACCATCACCGGCATGGTCATGGCGTTCGCTCAGGCCCAGACCGAGGCCAGGAACAGCCACTCGAACGTCGTGGCCGCGAGCCAGGCGCTGACCGCCTCGTGGTCGAGCGACCTGGCCGCGCCGAAGTTCCTGGAGGCCATCGGCAACTGGGTGGCCGGCTTCCAGAAGGTCCAGCAGGGCCTGAACATGCTCAACCAGAGCATGCAGCAGTACTCGCGACTGACCACGACGACCGAAGACGACAACGCCATGCAGGCCGGCAGTTGGGCCTGGCAACAGCCTCTCCCCGGGTCTGTCGCGGGTGCTTTACAAAGAGTGACCGTCAGATGGACGTCTTCCCGCTGCCGGCCCAGCGGAAGACATTCGGCCTGAGCGCTCACATCACCCGCCTTCCGGCGACGCGCGCCGGATGACGAACAAGGAGAGTCATGGCAGAGAATCAGTACGGGTACGACGCGCGAGGCATCACACTCCCGATCGTCGCCGATGAGGCGACCATCACCGGCATGGTCATGGCGTTCGCCCAGGCCCAGACCGAGGCCAAGAACAGCAGCGCGAATGTCCAAGCCGCAGGCATAGCGCTGCAAAACTCGTGGCAGAGCGACGTGGCCGTGCCTCGGTTCCTTGAGGCCGTCCAGCAGTGGCTGGCCGGCTTCCAGAAGGTCCAGCACGGCCTGAACATGCTCAACCTGAACATGGAGCAATACGCGCAACTGACCACCACGACCGAAGACGACAACGCCGTGCAGGCCGGCAGTTGGGCTGCAGGGGACGGCCTGCTGTACGGCAGGGCCCAGAGGGTCCAAATGCCGATGGCCCCACTCGGACGGATCGAGCGGTAACTCCGGCCAGTGCCATTGTGACCTACGAGAAGCGGGTCCCTTCTCCAGACGGTGCGTGACCTGGCGCTGGCCGCGTCCAGTTGCGGCAACTGGACGCGGCCGTGGTTCAGCGACCAACCAGAACCTGAAACCGGACCACCATGCCGGTACGGGGCGGCACGACCTGACCGACGCATGGTGGGCGCCGTCTGCGCCCCTGCTGTCGAGGAACAAGCAGCGAGGTCGGCCGCCGAAGTGCAGTAAACGGCAGCTCATCTACGAGATCCGGTGGCGGGTTCGGGTGGGTTCGCCCTTGATGGCAGAGCGGCCACACAGGCAGCGTGGCGAAGAGCGCGAACACGGCTGCCATCACCGTCGCCACGCAGATGATGACCCCGGCCGTGCGGCTGATCCCCTCGGTGACCGCCAGCCGGGCCGGTGGCCCTCGGTCGTGGCCCTCCCGGATCCGGCTCCGGGGTCCTGAATTGCATCGCCGTTTATCAGAGAGGACCCCTCATGAACCGGTTCGACGGACGTACCGCCATCGTCACCGGCGGTGGATCCGGCATCGGCCAAGCCACCGTCCTGCGCCTGCTCGACGAAGGCGCCACCGTGCTCGCCGCCGACATCTCCACCGACGGACTCACCGACACCCAGGCCCGCGCCGACAACGCCGGCACGGCGCCGCGGCTGAGCACCACGGTGCTCGACATCGCTGACGAGACCGCCGTGCAGGACGTCGTCGGCCGCGCCATCACCGACCTGGGCCGCCTCGACGTCCTCGTCAACGCCGCCGGGATACTGCGCGGCGCGCACACCCACGACTGCAGCCTCGAACTGTGGAACCACATCATCGCCGTCAACCTGACCGGCACCTTCCTGGTCACCCGAACCGCCCTACCCGCACTGCTGGACACCGGCCGCGGCGTGATCGTCAACTTCAGTTCGACCTCCGCCTCGTTCTCGCATCCGTTCATGGCCGCATACTCGGCCAGCAAAGGCGGCATCGAGGCGTTCACCCACGCCATCGCCGGCGAATACGCCAAGCAGGGCCTACGCGCCGTCAACATCGCACCCGGCAGCATCAGCAGCGGCATCACCAACAACTTCACCAGGCTCGTGCCCTCCGACATCGACTACACCCTGCTCCGCAAACTCACACCCGCACTCGGACAGAATCACGCCGCACCGGAGACCGTCGCAGGAGTCGTCGCGATGCTCGCCTCCGACGACGGAGCCTTCATCACCGGCACAGAGATCCGCATCGACGGCGGCACCCACCAGTAACTACGCCGGGATGCGCGCGCAGCCCTTGCGCGAGTGGTCCGGCCTCCCGGCCCCTGGCGATGCCGACGACCGGCGGGCAGCGTGGCGACAGTCGCGGTTCGCCCGGGTCCCGGCCCGTATCCGGGTTCCCCGGTCCGCCGGTGGTCGACCCCGCACCCGACCCGACCGGGTCTTGGCGGACAGGGTCTACAGCTCGCGCGGCCACCGCGCGAACCCACCCGCGGGAGGATTAAAAAGTCGTGAACCCCAGCGACAGTGCAGGCGTGTTCGGGATATGAGCGCCGAGCGCGGGGAACTCTGCCGACTGCTGGTCGTCGGACCGACCAGTCAGGTCGACGTGAGTCTGCCCACCCACATCCCGTTGGCCGACATGATGCCGGCCCTGCTGAGCGCGCTGGGACCGGACCTCGCCGATCGTGGGCTGGAGCACAGCGGCTGGATCGTGCAGCGGCTGGGTGAACCGGCCTTCGACGAGTCGCGCACCGTAGGCGATCTCGACCTGCTCGACGGCGAGGTCGTGCACGTACGCCCGCGTACCGACCAGATCCCGCCGCTGGCCTACGACGACCTGGTCGACGGCGTCTCGGCCGGCATCCGCAAGCGGTCCGGGCTGTGGCGTCCGCAGACCACGCGGGTCACCGCCCTGCTGCTGTTGGCCGCCTGGCTGGCCGCCTGGCTGGCCGCCGCGCGGATGTGGCCGGCCGAGTCCCGGAATCCGCTGCTGCTCGCGGCGATGGCGGCGATGTGCTTCGTCGCGGGCTTCGCGGTGGTACGCAAGCTGGCCGACCGGGCCACGGCCGGCGTCCTGGGGGCCGCCTGTGTGGTCGGTACGGTGGTCGCCGCGCTGGAGGCGGTCGCCGGTGCCTCCGTACCCCGGTTGATCTTCTTGGGTGCCACCGCCGGCACCGTCGCCGCGTTGCTGGTGGCCGCGTTCGTCTTCCCGCGCACCGGCTGGCGGCAGGTCACCGTCGGCCTGCTGGCGGCATGGCTGCTGGTCGTCGCCGCGCTCGCACTGCACACCAGGGCCACGCTGGACTGGACCACGATCGCCGCGATCACGGTCGTCGTCACCACGGCGCTGCGCCCGGCGGTACCGTCGGCCGCCTTCAAACTCGCCGGGTTCGCGCTGCCGGAGATGCCCGTCGAACCGGCGGACCTGCAGAAGGACATTGACCCGGAACCGGCCGCCGGGGTGCTCACCCGGGCCGCCGCCGCCGACCAGTTCATGACCGCCCTGTACGCGGCACTCGGACTGGTCTCCGGGGCCGCGATGGTGTGGCTGGCGGCGGCACCCGGCTGGGCCGCACCGCTGGCCGCCTGGCTGGCCGCCGTCGCCCAGATCCTGGTCACCCGCCCGATGACGAGCACCTGGCACCGGGTGGCGCTGGCCGGTCCGGCGTTGGTCGCCATGGCGACCTGGTGCCTGACCGCGCCCACGGACCGGAGTCAGCTCGCCGCCCAACTGGCCATCGGCTGCTGCCTGCTCCTGGCCGTGGCGTGCGGGGTGGCCGCGCGGATTCCGGTCGGCCGGCGGTTCAACCCGATCTGGGGCCGGATGGGCGACCTGGCGCACACCGCGATGGTGGCCGCCCTGGGGCCGACCGTCGTGGTCATCACCGGCCTGATCGACGTGATTCGGGCGCGGGTGGGTTGACATGTCGTCGCGTCGTGACCAGGTGGACGCCCAGCGGTACATGATGGCCCGGGTGACCGGTGCGCTGGTGCGGGCCGAGCCGGAGATCGCCGAGTCACCGACCCGCCGGGACCACACCGGCACGATCGTCGGTCTCGTGCTCGGGATCCTGCTGCTGGGTGGGGTCGCGATCTGGGCGCTGTTGCCGGGATCGGGCTCGACCAGTTGGCAGCAGCCACGGATGCTGGTGGTGGACGCCTCGACCGGGGCGCGGTACGTGCTGGTCGACGGCCAACTGCGCCTGGTCAACGACGTGGCGACGGCCACCCTGCTGGCCGGCGGTCGACTCACCCCGGTCACCGTGTCCTCGTCCAAGCTCGCCAAGGTGCCGCAGGGCCCGCCGGTGGGTACCCCGACCGGGCCGCAGGTGCTGCCCGCGGCCAACCGGGTCAACCAGGGCGTGTGGCGGGCCTGTAGCCGGGACACCGGCCGGATCGTCCTGGACGTCGACGTGCCGGCGGCCCCCGGTCCGCTCGGCGACGGGCATGCGCTGCCGGTCACCGCAGGCGGCAAAACCTACCTGCTGTGGGGCGGGCGACGGCTGCTCCTTCCCCAGCCGTGGATGGCCGACGTGCTGGGGCTGGGGCTGCTCGCTCCCGTGCCGGTGGCGACCGCCTGGCTGGAGTCGATCCCGCTGGGCGGCACGGTCGGCCCGCCGAAGGTGGCTCGGGCCGGCGGCGCCGGGCCGAGGGTGGCCGGCCGGCCGACGTCGATCGGCCAGATGTTCGGCGTGGACCTGGGCAACGGCACGGTCAACCACTACCTGATGACCACCGACGGGCTGGCCCCGCTGACCGAGACCGAGTACCGGTTGCAGCGGGCCACGCCGGGCGGGGCCAGGGAGACCGCCATCACCCCGGCCGATCTGGCCGCCGCCGGTCAGCGCAGCCCGGTGCGCCCGCTGACCACGCTGCCGGCCACCCCACCAGTGCCACCGTCCATGCCCGAGGACGCCGTGGTCTGCGTGGAGTACGCGGGGCAGGCCGACGAGAAACCCACGGTCGTCCTGGCCAGCGGAACCGGCATGCCGACCGGCGGCAGCGGCGGGAAGACCACCGTGACGGTGCGGGTGCCGTCGGGCGGGGGAGCGTTGCTGATGCCCCCGGCGAACGCCGACACCGACCGGTGGCGGCAGCAGGGCCTGCTGGTCAACGAGCGGGGGATCGCCTACCCGATCATGGGCGGCGACGTCGCCACCCTGGGCTACTCCCTCAACCAGGCGGTGGTCATGCCCCCCGCGCTGGTCGCCATGCTGCCTCCCGGGCCGGCACTGGTCCGGCCGGAAGGGAGGTGAGGCCGCAGATTACCCGACCGATCCGCCGCCGCGGCCCGGCCCACCGGCCGGATGCGGCAGACGCGCCCACATCACACACCTTCCGGCGACAGCGCCGGATGACAAACAAGGAGAGTCATGGTAGCCCCCAACAACGGGATCGTCGCCGATCAGGCGACCATCCACGGCATGGTCATGGCGTTCGTTCAGGCCCAGGGCGAGGCCAGGAACAGCCACTCGAACGTCGTGGCCGCGAGCCAGGCGCTGGCCGCCTCGTGGGCGAGCGACGGGGCCGCGCCGAAGTTCCAGCAGGCCATCAACAACTGGCTGTCCGGCTTCCAGAAGGTCCAGGAGGGCCTGAACCTGCTCAACCGGAACATGGAGCAGTACTCGCAACTGACCACCACGACCGAAGACGACAACGCCATGCGGGCCGGCGGCTGGGCGGCAGCCTGACCGCCGAGCGTCCCACCGGCGAAACCCGGGCCGACAGAACCCGGACCGACGAACGTTAAGGAGGCCGAGGATGGCCAACTACAACATCAATCCCGCTGCGGTACATGCGGTCGCCGAGACCATGACCAGGGAGACCCGCGAGCTCGACGCGTCGCTGGAAAACCTCCAGGCCCATGTGACGCGGTTCGCCGCAGCCAACAACGGCCAGGCGCCCGAAGCCTACAAGGACGCTCAGCAGCTGTGGAATCTGGGTCAGCAGGAAATGAGAGCTGCCCTGGCAATGGGGCAGGCGCGCCTTGTGGAAATCGTCCAGAACTACGTTGTCGGCGACAACCGGGGCGCGGCCATCTTCAGTTAGGAGACCGCTGGCGCCGGTGTCCTGGACCAGTGCATGTGATGCCGGTCCACCGGAACCGACGCGACGGATCACCTACCTGAGGGCAGCACCCAGCCGGACCTGACGCCGCACGGGGTCGGGACGGCAATCCTGCCGAGCCGATACCGGGTCAGACGCACTGGTCCACCGCACCGCCGGGTGGACCAGTGCGTCTGGCTCACCGCTGTCCACGGACTCACCCGGACCCCGGCTTTCGTCGGGTGAGGACAGCCGAGTCCCGCTGGCCCGTCTCCATCGAGAGGAAGACACGATGAAGAACATCGTCATCAACGAGAGCTACCTGCGGAAGCTGCACGGCATCTACACCAAGCAGGTCGACGAGATCGATCTGATGTACGGCAAGGTCTACCCGTACGGCTCCCTGCCGGATTCGACGGTCGACATCACGAAGCCGCTCAAGCTGCGCCTCGGCGGGAAGGGCTTCACCGAGGCGGAGGATCTCACGGGGGCGATCGACGTCGTCCGGGGGGGCATGGCCGCGCGCTTCAAGGGCGCGCGAAGCGAGATCAACAACCTGGAGCTCGGCATCAAGTTCCTGCTGGCCGACTCCGACGCCATTGAGCAGGCGAGCACGCTGAGCGCCGAGCAGTTCGAGTACTTCATGCCCAAAACCGGGAGTTAGTCATGACGAACACCGCGACGTTCGAGGATGCCCTGGCGAGCATTCTGGGGCTGGTGCTCGGCGGTGGAGAGGGCGGGGACAAGGCTTCCATCAACGACAAGTACCGTCCGCGGACCATCAAGGGGCCCGGCTACTGGCTGATCAACCAGACGAGCACGCTCAAGAAACTCACCCCCGGCGGGTGGATGCCGGAGTACAACAAGGACGCGGTCACCTTCTACCGCTGGAAACAGGACGGGGCGACAAAGCACATCACCCGGTTGACGGTGTGGGTGGGCGTGACCAGCAAGGACAAAACCCAGGGGCAGGAGCGCAACACCACCGACCCGGGGAACTCGACCAACCCCGAGGGCAACGACGTCGTCTCGCTCGGCAACGCGTGGGAACGGATGATCAGCGACCTGCCCAAGGTGGCCGGCCCGAACACCACGTTCGACGCGGACTCGATCGGGTCCGTCCGCGAGATCCTGGGCAACCTGACCACCCACGCGCTGGGGATCTCGAGCGAGCTGACCGATCAGGTCAAGTCGGTGAACGCCAAGAGCCCCGACTTCAAGGGCTCCGCCGAATCGGCCTGGCGGCACCGGGTGCAAGAGGCGAACAAGTACCTCGCCGACATCATGCCCCAGTTCAAGCAGTGGGACACTTCGCTGGCCCAGGTCGAGCAGGCCATGAGGGACTTCGTCGACGCGGTGCGCGACACCTTCGAGAAGTGGACCTCGATCCACCCGGCCGGCGTCTGGCAGCACCCGTACCGGCTCATCGCCACGATGTTCAACGAAAGCACGCTCGAGTACGGCGACCTGCACGATGGCCAGTCGAACGCCTGGGACCTGGGCCAGCAGTACGCCGACACCGGGGACCAAAAAGGATCGGAATACCGTGGAACCAAGCTCGGTGGATCGGACGCGGGTGTCGTCACGTGGACGCCGCCCGCGTGGGTGAAGTACCACCCGTTCGACGCCTTCAGCGTCCCCGAGTGGAACAAGCTGGACCAGCATCTGCGCCAGATGTGGGCCGACAAAGCCCTCGAGACCTTCGAGCCGGCGGTGCTCGCGGCGAAGAACCTGGTGGCGGTGTTCGCCGAGGCACGCAACCCGATGAGCATCACCGACCCGAAGCCGGTGCCACCGAATCCGATGCCCAACGACGTGGGGATGCCCAACGGCGCATTCCCCAACAACCCGTTCGGGAACATGGGTAACCCCTTCGCCAACTGGGGTGACCCCTTCGCGAACATGGGCAATCCATTCGCGAACATGGGCAATCCATTTGCGAACATGGGCAATCCATTCGCGAATGTGGGCAATCCGTTCGCGAACGTGGGAGCGAACTTTGGCAACCAGTTCCCCAACGGCGGCAGCATGGGGAACCCGTTCGCCAACGGCGGTGGCTTGGATAATCCGTTTACCAACGGGGCCGGCGCGGGCGCTCTCTTCCCCACCAGCCTGATGCCCAATTCGGGCGCCGGTGGTGGCGCGGGTAATCCGTTCGCCAATGGCGCTCTGGGTGCCGCTTTCACCGGCGGTGGCGCGGAGAATCCGTCTGGCGGTGGCGCGAGCAACCTCTTTCCCGCCAGTCTGATGTCCAAGTCAGAAAAACCGTCCGAGGCTGGTGGTGCGGGTAATCCGTTTGCCAACAATGGCGCCGTGGGTGCCGCGTTCGGCGGTGGCGCGGGTAATCCGTTCGCCAACGGCAGCTTGGACAATCCGTTCACCGAAGGCGGTGCGGGCAACCCGTCTGGTGGTGGGGGCGCGAACAGTCTTCTTCCCCCCGTTCCGATCCCCGAGCCGGTCGTACCGTCTGTCGGCGGTGGCGCGCAGAACCCGTTCACCGGCGGTGGTGGGGGCAGTTCCCTGCCGACCAAGAACCTCGGGCTCAACCGCAGTCCGTCCGGGCCGCAGTCGTTGGGTGACCTGACGCCGTCCCAGTTGCGGCAACTGGACAAGGCCGGGCTGCTGGACGATGTGCCGCTCACGGCTGAGCAGGCTGACTACCTGCGGAAGAACGGTCTGTCGCCGGGGGGTGCGACGAAGCTCGGTCAGCTCAGTCCGGATCAGCTCGACGCGTTGGCGCGCGGCGGGCTGCTGGACGAGACCCCCCTCACCAGCGACCAGCGGGCGAAGCTCGGCCTGGACGGGCCGCAGTCGTTGGGTGACCTGACGCCGTCCCAGTTGCGGCAACTGGACGGGGCCGGGCTGCTGGACGATGTGCCGCTCACGGCTGAGCAGGCTGACTACCTGCGGAAGAACGGTCTGTCGCCGGGGGGTGCGACGAAGCTCGGTCAGCTCGGTCCGGATCAGCTCGACGCGCTGCAACGCGGCGGGCTGCTGGACGATGTCCCTCTGTCGCCGGAAGAGCGGGCGAAACTCGGGCTGCCGCCCAACCCGTCGGGGAGTTCCGGCGGGGGTGGGTCCGTACCGGGCCTGGACGCGGGCAGGTTGCCGTGGCCCGACACCGGGCCGACGGCGCCGGTGGACCGGAATCCGTTCCCGACCACGGTCGACGGCAAGAACGTGTCGCCGAAGCCGGGTACGACCGGGAGCATCACCACCCCTCCGGCATTCGGCGACGTCACGAGACCCGGTTCGGCCAGCTTCCCGCACGTTCCCGGGGTGCAGGTCGGCACCGGGGGCCTGTCGGCGGTGCCGGGTGTATCCGGCTCGCCCGGGGCGCTGAACCCGGACAAGCTGGGGGTGCCCGTCGGAGGCCCGGTCGGGACCAACCTGAATGCAGGTCCGGGTGCCGGTCCTGGTCTCCCGCAGCCCGGCGGGGGCGGTATGCCGGGCGGTGGGATGCCGTTCATGCCCCCGATGATGCCGGGCATGGGTGGCGCACCCCAGCCCGGACAGGACCGTGACCGCCAGCGCAGCACCTGGCTGAAGGAGGACGACAAGGTCTGGGGTACCGACCCCGACTGTGCGCCCGCGGTGATCGGCCGGCGCGGTCGTGACACCCGGGTCGAGGACGACGAGTTCGGCATGCCGGTCGACGAGCGCCCCGGCAGCCAGGACGAACGCCGCCGGTACCGGGGCCGTTGAACACTGTTGCGCCGACGTGAACCCGGTGCCGCAGGTCAGCCGTGGGATAGAAGAGGAGGTAATCGGGATGAGCATGTTGGGCGACGAGGAACTGTTGGCCGAGATGCGTGCGGCCCTGAAGGACGTCGAGGAGGCGGCCGACCGGGTACGCCGGCGCGTGGCTCGGGCGCAGACCACCGTGGAGGACAAGAAGAAGCTGTTGTCGGTGACCGTGGGTGGTCACGGCGAGCTGACCCGGATCACCTTCAACGGGGACGCCTACCGGCGACTCGCGCCACCCGAGCTGGCCGACCTGATCGTGACGACGGCGCGTACCGCTCGCGAGAAGGCCCAGCGTAAGACGATGGCCGGTGCCGCCGAGCTGACGCGTCACCTCTCCGAGCTCGACGACGCCGCGCAGTCGGCCGGGAGCATCGAGGAGCTTGTCGAGGGCATCGCCAGCATGGTTTCCGGCAGTGCCGACCGGCGGCCCGGGCCGGCGGCGTCATGAGTGAGCGATGGTACGAGTTCAACGGGGACGCCGTGGCCCAGCGGGTGCCGTTGCTGCGCCTGTTCAAGGAGCACCTGTTCGCCGGCACGGTGGACCCGATCCTCGAGATCGCCCTATGCCGGTGGGCGGCTGGCGTTCCCGCGGACGACGAGCTGAGCCTGCAGGCCCGCGAGGCCGCGCAGCAATTGCTCGGGGGCATCGTGCTCGCGGCGTACGTCAAGCTGATTGAGGCCTCCGGATTCCAGGGCGACAAGGTGGACCTCTATCGCCGTGTCGGGGAGAACACCGAGGCCACCGTCCACGATCTGGTTCCGGACATGAGCGGTGGCGCGCGGGGTTGATCCGCGGGGACGGGTTGGTCGTGGGTTGGGGCGGCGGCCTGCGCCGCTGAGTGATGTGCACTGAGTGCCCCTGATCGGGGGCGGGAGGGGGCGTTGGCGATGGGTGAGGCCGCCGTTCCTTCCGTGGGGCTCAGTGAGTCGTCGAAGCGGGCCCTGGAAAATTTCACCGGGATGCGGTTGCACCGGTCGAAGTTGCCGTTGTTGGCGTATGACCTGAACGCGTTGGAGGTGTTGGCGGATCGGGTGCGGACCGTCTTGGTTCCGGAGTTGATCCAGGTGATCAAGGCGGTTCGGGCCGCGGGGGAGGGTGAGGCCTTCGACCGGTTCGTGGCGCAGACCGCTCCGTTCGTGGAGTTGCTGGGCCAGGTTGCCGATCTGAAGGTCGATGTGGCCAAGGCGATGCGGGGCTTCCTCGGTCAGATGGAGCTCACGGATCGTCAGGCGCTCATCATGTTCATATTCATGATGACGGAGTTGGCGGTCGCGTTCGCGTTGGCGTTCTTCCTGCCGGTACAGGCGGCGGCGCACATCGTGAAGACCCGGACGATCATCCAGACGATCCTGCGGTCGTCGATGGTGCGGGCGGCGGCGAGTAGCACGGCGATCCAGATGTTGTTCATGCCGGGGTCGTCGTTGTTGGCGCAGATCACCATGGTGGCTGATGGTCTGATGCCGGGGGTCGACTGGGCGCAGGTCGGTAAGCAGGCGTTGTACGCGTTGGCGGTGGCGGGTGTCACCACGGCGGCCGGGCCGGCGATGGGCCGGTTCGCCGGGGTCGTGGGTGGTGGTCTGGCGAAGCTCGGGGTGTCGGACACCACGCGTGACCTGTTGACCCGTCTGTGGATGGTGCCGGTGTCGGAGGTCGGCCTGGAGGTGGTCGGCGACATCGTCGCCAGCTACATGGTCGACGGGACCTACGACCCCAGTGGTCTTGGTATGGCCGCGATTTCCGGGGCGTTGGCGGGGGCAGGTGAGCTGGGCGCGGCCGGGGCCGGGGCCGCTGCGCGTCGCGTGGCTGTCGGTTTGGGGTTCAACCCGACCCGGCCCCGGTGGACTATGCCCGGTGGCACCGGCTTCACCGCGGACGGCAAGCCGGTCGCGCCGGTGCCGCCGCCCATCCCGGTCACTCCGGACCCGTCCACGTATCAGCCGGAGGTCGACGATCCGGCGGGTGCGGGCACCGGCGGGCAGGCCCCGGTGCCCGTCCCGCCGGTGCCGGCACCGGCGCTGTCGGCACCGGACCTGTCCGTGCCGTCGTGGTCGGTGCCGGCTGCGTCGGTGGTACCGGTGCCGGAGTGGGTCGCGGCAGCTGGTGCGCCGGTGGTGGAGCAGTGGCATCGGTTCCAGCGGGAACTGGTGGACCACTACGGTGGGCTGCTGGCCGGCACCGGGCAGGCACGGCAGTTCCTGGCCGCGCTTCCCGTGCCGGTCGAGCAGGTGTTCACCGAGTGGGCCGACGCCCGGCAGAACGACCCGACGGTCCCCGCCTTCCTGTCCCAGATCGGCCTGCCCGCCACCGCTCTCACCGAGCGGTACCTGTTCGGTGTCCGGGACCAGGCCGTCGCCCGCGTCGCCGAAGCCCTCGCGGGGCAGATCCCGACGGGCGGGCAGATCTCGACGGCGGTACGCCCGGAGCAGGTTGTCGCCGCGCTGCCGGCGGCGTTCGACTGGCAGGCGTTGCGCGCGGCCGCGCATCTGGCCGCCAAGCACCACATCGACCAGTACCTCACCGCCGGCACACCGACGCCCGCCACCCTGCCAGGCGGCGTGGTCCTGCCGGGGGCCGCTCACGTGCCGGTGGCCGCTGGCGTGCCGGGAGGCGCCGCCCTGCCGACGGCCGCCGGGGCGGCGGCGGTGCCGTCGGACGCCGCGCGCGCCGTGGTCGCGGGTGACGTGCGGGCCTACCTGGACCGGATGCTCGACGAGATCCTCGGCACCACCCCACTACCCACCGCACCACTCACCGTGCCGCCCACCGTGCCGTCGGCTCCGGCGGCCAGTCCGGCCGCCGCGCAGGTCAACGCCGTGGCGGACGCGGTCCGACAGGTGGTCACCGACCTGCCCGCCCGCTTCACGGCCGCGGCCATCCCCGACACCACCGGACCGGACACCACCCCATCCACCACGGACACCCCGGCAAACCGGCGCACCGACGTGCCGACGGTGCCGGTGACCCCAGAGCAGCACGTCGCAGCAGCGAACAGCCTGGCAAAAACCCTGCTCACCGCGTTGGCCGAAAAGTACGGCGTCGATCCGGCCAGCCACGGCACCCTCGCCGGCTTCCAGCAGGACTGGGTCAACGGATACCACCAGGTACTCGCCCAGGCCGCCGGCAGCGCCACGCCGGCCACCCCCAGCGCGCCGGGCACGTCTGGGGTGCCGGGGGTGCCCAGCGTGCCGGGCACGTCTGGGGTGCCTGCTGTGCCGAGCGTGCCGGGCACGTCTGGGGTGCCGGCTGTGCCGAGCGTGCCGGGCACGTCTGGGGTGCCTGCTGTGCCGAGCGTGCCGGGCACGTCTGGGGTGCCTGCTGTGCCCAGCGTGCCGGGCACGTCTGGGGTGCCCGCTGTGCCCAGCGTGCCAGGTGCGCCGGGCACTCCGGGCACGCCGGATGCGGCCGGTGCCCGCAGTACGGTGCCAGGTGGCGCTGCCCCTGGCACCGACGGCACGCCGAACCACCACAACACCAGCGACGCGGCGTCGGACAGTGGCCTGTCCGTCGTCAGCGACGACGTGTTCAGCGGCGACAGCAGCTTCAACGACACCATGACGGCGCTCGACGAGTCGGACAATGGTGAAGCGGCCAAGCGCGAATTCTGGGACACGGACCCGTTCGGTGACGCCTCTTCGCGGGACGGGTTGATCAACGGCGACCCGGTCAAGCGCGATTTCGGCGACAGGGATTCGTTCAGTAGCGTGTCCTCGTTGGACGACTCGGCCGGTGGTGACCCGGCCGGACGCGCCGAGCCGGCCAGCACGGCAACGGAACCGGCGGTCCCGGCGACCGGGCCGGCCGCCGCGGCGGCGGCCGAGTCCGCGCAGCGGGTCGCCGACTGGATCGATCAGACACAGGTGGGCCCCGGCAGCAGCCGCGACCCGTGGTGGTGGTGCGTGCAGGCCACCCTCGACGCCTTCAGAGCCCAATACAAACGGCTCGGCAACCGGGCGGTGTTCGACGACCGAATCCTCGGACCCGACGGCCGACTCGCACCCACCACGAGCTGGCCGCAACTCCTGGACATCCTCGACGCGACGTCCGAACGCGTCGCCCACCCCGACGGAGTCGCAGGAGAGGACGTACTCGCCGCGCTGCGGGCCGTGCCGGGATCGATGGTCGTGGTCAGGATCGCGCCACCGAACGAGCAACAACACGTCTTCGCCCTCTACAGCCAACCACAACCAGCCGGACCACCGACCATCAAGGTGCGCGACGGCCTGGTGCCCGAAGCCGAGAACCGACCCGAACCGCCCGACCCGAGGCGCGACCCGTGGCTGGGACACCTGTTCGCTTCGAGCACCCGAATCGCCGCGTTCGACAGCACCGGGCGACCCACCACCATCACCGACCTGCTGCCCGGCCAGACCGCCGGCCACCCGCGGCCGATCACCACGACCGGCGTCGACACCAGTGCCATCCTGCTCGCCTCCACCAGCACGCCACGCGGTCCGTCCCAGGCGATGCGGGCAGACACCACTTCCACCGACCCGGCCGACTCCCCCATGCAGCCATCCGACCATCCGGTCGACCAGCAGCCGCCCGCCCTGGTCCGGTTCGGCGTGCCCCGCGACGGTCTCGACCTGTTGTCGGCGCTGATCGTCTCCGAACCGGCCCTGGTCCGCACCGCGCTGGACGCGCGGCTGCCGGCGGACCTGCGGGAGTTCCTGTCCGATGCGGCCGGGGTACGGGCCGCTGTTGCCGAGTCGGTTCGTACCGGGGTGCCGCAGGGGTCCGAGCTTGGTCGGGTCACCGAGTTGTTGCGGGACCACGTGTCGGGCTATCTGGAGGAGAACGCGGGTCGGTTGCCGGCGGACGTGACCGCGCAGCGGCTCGCCTTCCGGCCGCAATACGAGCGGGACGTGGCGGCGTTGAGCCCCGACCAGGCGCGGCGGCGCGTCGGTGAACTCGTGGACGCCGGTCTCCTGGACCCGGACACCGCGCGGGCACGTCTCGACGAGATGTGGGCGAATCCGGCGGACGCCGGCCGTCACCTGTTCGAGCTGTTGACCGACCCCGATCGCCAGCTCGACCCCGGGGAACTGGCTGCGGTGAAGGCTGCCGTGCACGACTGGGCGAACCTGTCGGACAGCCCGGCTGGCCAGTTCCTGGCACCGTTGCTGGCGCACGCGACCGGTGCTGGGATGCAGATTTCCCAGGTCGCCCCGGACGGGGTTCGGCCGGTGGGCGGGTACGGCCCGGCCGGGGGCACCCCGGTCAGTCTGGCCCCCGTGGCCACCGACCCGGATCGGCCGGGCGTCCACTTCGACGCGTTGGTGCCGGAAACCCCTGCGGCGGTCGAGCCGTCGGCCGTACCCCCGCAGCAGCTCGCGCCGACCCCGCAACCGCCGGTACCGGTTGCCGAGGACAGTCAGCAGCAGGTCGTCCGGCCGGCCGCGTCCGCGGACGCGCCGCTGGTCGTGATGGCCGAGGGGCTGCCGGAGAACCTGCGGCTCCAGCGCGCGGTGGGCGGTGTGCTGCTGCACGATGGTGGCACCGTGCCCGGCCCGATCAGCTCGCGGGTGTTGGCTCCGACGGGTCCCGGCCCGGCCGTCCTGCTGCACTCCTCGGTGCTCGACCCGGACCGTCTCGGTGCCGCGCTGGCCGGGTTGCGGGCGCAGGACGCCACCATGGCTGTCCTGCACTGGCCGCAGGACCAGCCGGTCAGCGTGGCCCGGGCGCTGGAGGTCACCGCGCAGGCGCTGGGGCAGTCCTCGGCCATGCTGTCGGTGCCCCGGTCGGCGTTGCGGGACCGGCCGGTGCCCAGCCCGCAGGTCGTCCCGTTGGACGCCAACGGCGAGGTGACGTTCTTCAGTGGGCGGCCGGAGCGGTATCTGTTCCTGCCCGAGAGCGCCGGTGCACCGCGCCGGCCCGCCCCGTACGGGCTGATCGAGCAGTCGCCCGGCGTGTACGGGCTCGGTGACGGTTGGGTGGTGTGGGACGGCGGTAGCCATCTGTGGATCG
This sequence comes from Micromonospora sp. NPDC047620, assembly GCF_043205005.1. Classification (NCBI taxonomy): domain Bacteria; kingdom Bacillati; phylum Actinomycetota; class Actinomycetes; order Micromonosporales; family Micromonosporaceae; genus Micromonospora; species Micromonospora sp. NPDC047620. Next base: position 242,491 of record NZ_JBIDDG010000011.1, read on the forward strand.
GGCCGGAGTCCGAATTGGACGGGGCGCGTCGGTTGCTGCCGGACACCGGTGGCTGGCTGGCCGAGCCGGCGGTGTTCCTGGGCTGGCGGGCGACCCCGCTGCCCGAACGGGTACGCGACCGGGTCGGTCGGATCTTCGGGGGCATGCCGGCCGCGCCACCGACGCACCTCATCACCTCCGGGCTGGGGCTGGACCGACGTACTCTCGTCCCGTCGGAGGTGTCCGGCCTGCCGGCCGGGGTCCAGCTGAGCCACGTCCCGGGTGGGGTGCTCGCCCACACCGGTCCACGGCCGCCGGCCGGTGCCACGACCCTGCACTGGTCCGACCTGGCCAGCCCGGACCGGCCCCGGCTGGTGGTGGACGAGTCGGTCGGCGACCCGGTCGCCGTCGTGGAGGCCGTCCGTCGGGGGCTTCCGCCGGATTCCGGCCCGCTCCAGGTGTTCGTCGCGCCACCGGCCACCAGCACACCGGGTACGCCGTCCGGTGCGGTGGCCGCTGCCCGGGTGGCGGAGCTGTTGCGGGAGCGGTTCGGCGGGCGGCTGGAGGTGGTGTTGCCGGTCTCCGTGGTGGGCCGGCAGCCGGCCGGTGTCGACGAGCTGATCCCGGTCGACGCCCGGGGTCAGGAGACCTTCCCGGCCGCCGCGCACGCCTGGCGGGTGCCGCTGCGTCCGGCACCGCCTCGGCAGCCGGGGCCGCTGGGCCTGCGACCGGCTGCCGCCGGTGGGTTCGAGGTGTACCGGGGTTGGACGGTCCGGGAGCACCGGGGGGTCGTCCTGTTCGCGCAGAACGGCACCAGCCCGGACACGCTGTCCCCCGATGCCCTGGCGGCCCCCGCGACCGGGGTGGCCGTGGTTGTCCAGTCCCGGGGTGGTCCCATCCCGCGCGAGGTGGCCGACGCGGCCACCCGGCTGCTGTCCGGTGTTCCCGAGGCCGACCGGGATGTGCGGGTCTTCGGCAACGAGGCCAGCGCCGGACCGGCCGCACCCGATCCCGACGGGTCGTCTGCGCAGGCCCCGGCGCGGCCGGCCAACCCGGACCGGCGGGCGCTCGCACTGGGCGATCCCAAGGCGGCGTTGCCGGACCTGGACCGCATCGAGCAGGGGCTGCGCGCGGAGGCGACCCGGCGGGGCGTCACCGTGGGGGACAACGAATGGGAACAGTTGCATGAGCGGCTGCTCAACAACTACCCGCAGGTGGTCTCCGAAGACGGGTACGTGTTCACGCTGGGTGGCATGGAGGTGCGGGCCCGCCTGCGGCCGGAGGACCCGCAGTTGGTGTCGAACCCGGCGGGTTCGTTCGACACGGAGGCGTCCGGGCCGTCGCTGGACGACACCGAGGGCCTGACGAGTGAGAACGGCCGTTTCCACGCCAACCAGTTGACCCAGGGTGTTTTCCAGACCGGTGCGCACAGCCAGTCGGACGGGACCCCGACGCGGGCGGTGCGGTTGCGGGGTGACTTCAACGTCGACGTGCCGCTCGGCCTGACGACCCACTGGGGGCCCCGCTTCAACGCCACCCTCAACAAGGTGGACCAGAAGTCCGCCTACCTGATCGACGCGGAGAAGGGTCGGGTGTCCGACACCCGCGCGAATTCGACGTTCTACTCGTACAAGCCGGGGTGGTTGATCGAGGCGCGCGGCGACGAACAGCCGTGGCAGGCGGTGGAGGTGCCGGAGCCGCCGGACGGGCAGGAACCGGCCCGGCTGGTGGTGGCGATCCCCGATCACCTGCTGGAGAACGCCGGCGAGCAGGTGGTCGCCGACCTGCCCGAGCACATGCGGGACAACCTGACGCGGGTCCCGGAGCTCTTCTCCGCCAGCAACATCACCGGCCTGAACGAGCTGTACGACCTCGTCATCGACCGGCTGCGCGCCGACGGCTTCGACATGTCCATCGAAAGTCCGATGCGCAACGAGTTGCAGCGCAAGCTGTGGAACCTGGAGACCCACTTCGACGAGGCGGTGAACAACCGGCGTACGCCGGAGGCGGACGGCGACGCCGGCGCGCTGACCCGGGGCTACGCGTTCACGTTGCACGACGACGGGCACGCGGCGGCCAGCATCCGGGTCTACGGCCGTCGTCTCGGCGGCTCCGTGCAGGTGGGCCTCGGCGGCGGCTCCACGCGGGTGGGCGCCAGCAGCGACAAGGCCCACATCGAGCAGGTGCGTACCGGCATCGTGGGGCAGGGCGGCGAGTTCACCCTCCAGCAGTCCGCCGGGCTGTCCCTCGGTGGCGCGGTGGACCTGCCCTTGGCCAGGCGTCTCGACGATCCACGGGCGTACAAGGAGAACGCCAAGCTCGGTCTCTCCGCCCGTGCGGGAATGAGCTGGACCAGCAACGACGGTGGTGGCGTCACGGTGGCGTCGCTGAACGTCGTGGTCGGCCGGCGCACCGGTCAGACGGTCGCCCACGAGGTGCCGTTCGAGTGGCACGTCGAGGTGGTCACCTCCCGCCGGCCGCGTGAGTGGCCGCATCCGACGCCGGTGGTGAACGGGTCGGCGGTGCTCCGGATGTCCGAGCCGGACGCTTTCGACTACGGGTTCAGCGTCGACGCGGACGCCTTCGCCCCCGATCCCGTCCCCGGGCTGGCGGACGGTGACCTGGCGGTGGTGCCGGCAGGCGGAGGACCCCGGTCGGTGCCGCACGACCAGTGGCGGCAGCGGTTGCGCAACACCGGCGTGCACCCGGAGGACACCGGCGGTAACGTGCTGCCCCGGCACGTCCTTCAGGGGCGGGGCCTGCTGGGTCAGTCCCTGCCGAGGATCGACAAGCCGGCGGTGCGGCAGCTCCGGGCCGGTCTCATGCGGGTGCTGGCCGACGAGGGTTTCCTTCCGACGGACCCGGACCGGCCGTGGGCGCACGGGGAGCAGAGCCGGCCGGCGACCCCGGATCCCGGTACGCCCCTGGAGGAACGGCCGCTGCTGGGCCGGGTAATCGACGGGGTGCGGGACGCCTACGACAAGGTCGTCCACCGCGACACCGACGCCGCGATGGACAACCTGGACCTGCTCAACAAGCTGGTGAGCGGCGACGGCCTGGAGTCGCACTTCGACCCGCTCGGCCAGGACGGCGCCGCTGCCGTCGACGACCCGGACGCGCCCGCCCCGAAAGCGGGAATGCCGTTCACCCTGCACAGTTGGCGCAACGGGGTGATGCGTACCGCCAAGGTGACCGTCTACGCGATCCCCCGGATCTCCGCGGACGTCGACGCGGACGGCAACTCGGTGCACTTCGAACGGCTCAGCGACGAGGTGAGCACGGTCACCCTCGGGATGTCGCTCGGCATCGCCGGCCAGGGCGCGAGCGGCAACCAGGGCTGGTTGGCGGAGGCCGGGGTGAACATCGCGCTGCCGCCGAGCGTCAAGGAGCTCCGGTCCGTCGGACTCCTCGGCGGGTCGGTGAGCCGCAACGTCGGCGCCGCCGAGCGGGTGACCCGGGTGGTCAACCGGCCGGAGCTGAAGGAGACCAGCAGCCGGGTGATGTTCGTCAACCTGCCGTACGACCTGGGCTTCGTGGTCCAGATCAGCGACCGGGCCACCCCGATCGTCTCGCCGGAGCTGATCCGCGCCAACGTGCACGCCGCGCTGCTGAAGTTCAACACCGACCCGGCCACCTTCAGCGAGGTGGCCCCCGGCGACACCGAACCGTCGGTGCTCAACCAGGGCATCGTGTACTTCGTCGACGCGCACGGCCTGCACGCCGCGGCGCAGGACCAGTTGCCGCAGGAGCTGACCCAGGCCGGCCAGCCGATGACCGGGCCGGTGGACAGTCTGACCAACCACATCACCTTCCAGTCGCGGTTCAAGGAGGCCGTGCTCGGCCAGTACGGCGCGACCACCCTGGTCGAGCCGGGCTTCGTGGCGACCACCAGAGCGGCGCTCTCGGTCAAGGTGCCCCGTATCCGGGGGGCGCGGTTCGTCGGAGCCACCCCGGACCAGTACGTCACCGGCCTGATCGAGCTTGAGCTGGCCGAGATCGTCAACGTCGCCCAAGAGTCGTCCACGTGGGGGTTCAACCTGCCCAACATCGGCCTCGGCCACGACTTCGGTCCGTGGAAGTTCAGCTTCGGCGAGTCGGCGGGCGTGCGGGTCAGCAAGAACGCGTCGGAGGAGAATAAGCGCGTCGGCGGCCTGGAGATGCTCAAGCTGGCCTTCGGCCGGGGGTACGCCTTCGAGGCGGAATACGACATCAACGTCCGCGCGGGCATCCACAAGCAGGTCGGGTTCGTCGTCAGCCGGGTCAGCGTGCCACCCGGAGCCGACCTGCGGGGCCGCATGATGCAGTTCATCCTGCCCGAGGCGGAGGCCCTGGCGCAGTACGCGGCCGGAAAGCTGCCGATCAGCGATGTGCAGCTGCTCGACGCGATGGGCCGGTGGTCCCGCGGCGAGTTGGTGCTCAGCGGCAACACCGTGGCGGGGCTGCTCAGCCGGTGGCGTGGCGAACTGGCCGACCGCGCCGCCAGCCGCACCGCCGCCGGTCTGCCCGACCTCGGCACGTACCTGATCCAGCACCGGGTCCAGACGTGGGCGCACACGCTCGCCGACCGGCACGTGGACCTGGCCCAGCGCGGCGCGGTGCTCGACCCGCGCCGCCGCGCGCAGTTCACCACCGACTTCGGGATCACCCTGGACCCGAACGTCAACCCGTTCAGCGCGTTGACCATGCCGCCCTACCTGACCCGTACCGGTGACCGGACGCTGGGCCACGCGGGCGTCGACGAGGTGACGCTGTTCACCGGGCCAGCACCGGCGGACGGCGGGCCACGCCCCACCACGACCGTGCTGGACGCCGTCCGGGAGCTGGTGGACGCCGGCCGGCCCGGGCTGCTCGGCGCCAGCCACGACAACTGGCCGGGGGCGGGGACCAGTTGGGGCGTCCTGATGGTCTCGCCCGACGAGTCGGTGGTCGGCGCGCTGCCCGGCGGCCTCGAAACGCTCCAGTCCACGCTCGCCGGCCAACGCGCCAACATCGTGTTCGCCGACATGCTGCACCGCTACAACGGCGTGTCGTTCTACCTGGTCGACCAGCGCAACCCGGTGGCGGCCCAGATGTTCAAGCTGGAAATCTCGGCCACCCTGGGAGACAGTCCCTGGTACACCGACTGGGTTGCCGACTACGGCATCGAGAACTACGGGCACGCCTACCGCGCGACCGCTCGTATCATCGGGCAGGCGCTGGGCTGGAACCTCATGCCGGCCAAGGTCGGCTTCTCGGTCGAGGGCGTCCCGGTGTCCACCGCCGGGTCGCTGTCGTTCGCGCCGGGCGGGGGGCGCAGCGTCAAGGGCGCCGCGCAGGTCGTCCGGGAACAGACCGTCTACGACTGGACGGGGCATTACCTGGCCAGGTCCCTCATCGGCCTCACCCTGAAGTTCAGCCGGGTGCACATGCACGGCTGGCAGCCGAGCTACCTGGTGAACCACGTGATGACGGCCCTGAACGACGCGGCGGACTGGGCGTTGCACCAGGCGCCCGCCGGTTTCGCCGACTGGGTCTCCCTCGCGCCGGTGGAGCCGGTGCTGACCCGTCACTACGAGGGGCGGATCGACTTCAAGGTGCCCCGGGGGCTGGCCGAGGCCACCCCCGTCCCCCGGTCGCCGCAGCTGGACCTGCGCGCGCTGCCGTCGCTGCCCCGCGACGCCTACGTCAACGCCCTGATCGACGAACTCTACCCGGCCGCCCGGCACCTCATGGGCAACGTGCTCGGCTCGCACGCCAACGACCCGGCCTACCGGGGCAGCGTGGCGCTCGACGGCCTGCTGTCCCGGCTCAACGTCGACAACCACCTCTCCGACGGGCTGGGCGACGGCGGATACCTGCTCGGCTCGCATCTGTTCGTCGCCGGCGCGTCCAACAACCGGGTCGCCATGCGGATGTACGTCGAGCCCTACTCGCTGGAGATCATCAGCAGGCTCACCACCACCGGCACCGGCCGGTACGCCAAGTTCGCGTTCACCACCGCGTTCACCCAGTCGCGCAACCGGTGGCGGCCCAACCTCGACGCGGAGGCGTCCTACGGTTTGCCCCCGTTCGGGACGACGAACGTCGGCGTGCAGGAGGACAAGACGGTCGCCGGCAAGATCACCACCGGCGCGAACCGGACCGCGCCGGCCAGCCACAGCGCCACCTTCGACGACACCAAGCGGCTCGAGAACCACCTCAAGATGCAGGGGGTGACGTACCTGGTCCGGATCCGCACCCGGGCCCGTTTCGTCGCGGTCCCGCACTGGCACAGCGCCTTCCACCGCGACGCCGGCCTGGCGCCGATCGGACCGGAACGCTTCGAGGCCGACGACGCCCCCGGCACCGGTTGGATGAGCGGCGACGGGTTCTACGAGATGTTCGCCGGCGAGGTACACGAGCTCCAGCGCGCGCTCTCCGAACGGTACGACTGGAAGGCGAACAACCCGGCCGCCTGGCCCGCACCAGCGGCAGACGCCCCCACGATCGGCCTGGAGGGTCTGCTGCAACGGGCCACCCCGGCGGGTATGGCCGCCGCCCCGGTGGCCGGCCGTGTCATCGACGCCGGCACCTTCGACCCCCAACAGGCGCCCCAGCACGCCGCCCTGCTGATCCGCGACCAGATCGGCAACCACTACGACCCGGTCAGCCCGCTCCGGCTCACCGCCAGCGCCGCCGAGCAGACCCGCCGCCGGTACGAGTTGACCCTGGACTGGGCGGTGGGTCACCTCCAGCGGCTCAACGCCACGCAGCAGGCCACCGCCGGTCTCGCCGAGTTGAAGACCTGGAGGAACCGGGTCGGCAAACTCGCGGTCGGCGCCGCGCCGTCCGCAGCCGACGTGCGGCAGTTCAACGAGCGGATCCCGGAGATCGTCGAGCGGGTGCAGGCGGTGCTGCCGCCGGGCTCCGCGTCGGTCACCCCGCCGGAGGAGGTGGAACTGCTCGCTCAGGACCCGCGCACGGTGGCCCGGGTGGTGGCGTTCGAGCTGAAAACCCACCTCGACCTGACCGTCACCGACGACCAGGGCGCGGCCAGCCGGTACCGGATCGACCCGCAGGGCTGGATCACCGAGCTGCGGGAGGGCCCGGACGGCACGTTCGCCCCGATCACGGCCCCCGAGGTGATCTTCGACCTGGACCGTGATCTGAAGCTGCGGGCCGACGCTGCCGGGATTCGCCTGCGGCGGCAGATGGCCACCTACCACGAGCTGCTGGGGCGTACCCCGGTGCAGATGGACGCCGCCGCGGAGCTGGGCCCGGAGCTGGAGACGCACATCCGGCAGGCACGCGCCGACGCCGACGACCGCGCCCGCGAGTGGATCACCGAGGGCCTGCCCGCCCGATCGGCGAACCCCCTCGCGGCCCACACCACCCGGCACGACACCGACACCCCGCAGACGCGGGCCGGTCAGGCGCGGCGGCTGCTGGCCCCCGCCCTGCCCCCGGGATGGACCACCACCGGGCCACTACCCCAGGCGCCGGACACGCTGCGCCCCGGTACCCGACTGTGGATCTCCCGCCCCCAAGGCGCCGCCGCAGCATGTGTCGACGCCGACGGCACCTACCGGCTCTACGACCCGTTCGCCCTCGGGACGGCCGAGCGGACCCTCGACGACCAGCAGTTCCAGGACGTCCTCGCCGGGGCGCAGGCCGTCACCCTGGCCGAGCCCGACGCGCTGACGAGCTGGCTGCTCCACGACGGCAACTGGGCGGCGTCCCGGCAGTTCGCGGAAGACAACCTCGCGGCGCTGCGCGCCGACCCGACCGCGGCGCGGCTGGCGCAGGACCAGCAGGCGCCACCCCCGGCCCCGCCGGCCCAGCCCGACTCGACCCGGCCCGAGACGGCCCCGGCGCCGCCCGGCGATCCGGTCCTCGACCGGCACCAGGCCCTGCTGGACGCGATTCGTGCCGGACAACTGACCGCCGCCTTCGACTACCTCGACGCCGCCGACGCGGCGGCCCGCCACCGCGTGCTCGCCGACGCGGTGGCCGCGGTGGCGCCGACCGACCCGGCCGCGCCGACCGACCCGGCCGCGCCGGCCGGGCTGCGGGCGCTGGCCGACCTCGTCGACGCCGACCCCCGGGTCACCCAGCCCCGGCCGGAGCGGGAGGCCGTCTCCGACGCGGGCATCCTGCGGGCCGTGGCCGACATCCTCGACCCGGCCGTCGGACCACTGGACACCTTCCGGGCCATCGCTACCGCCGCGTGGACCATCAACCCCCAACAGAACTGGCCGGAAACCCTGCAAGACCTGGTCGACCGGCTGCCCGCGGCACCCGACCGCGACGACGTGGCGACGCTACGCGCCGCGCTCCCCGCCGACGAGCGGATGCTGTACCACAACATCAACCTGCTCGACGACCTGGCACCGGACGCCGCCGCCAGGCTGACCGCGTCCGGGACGACCGCGACCGCCCTGGCCCAGGCGTGGCGGAACGTCTCCACTCTCGACGACCTGATCTCAGCGTCCGCCGCCTGGGCCGGGACGGTGGCGGCCACCCCCCTGCCGCCGGCCCACGTCGTGCACCATTCGATGCCCCCGGCATCCGCCGCCCTCGAGCAGTGGCTCGCCATCGGCAACTGGGACGACTCCCGCACCTTCCTCGACGACCACCGGGCGGACCTGCTCTCCGACCGGGCGCACAGCGAGCTTCAGATCCGCCGGGCGGGACTGCCCCACGGCGTCGACCTCGCCGCCCGGGACGCGCTGCTCACCCTGGCCCGCTACGGCCACCTCGACGACGGGTACCAATACCTGCTCGGCCCCACCCCACCCACCCCGGCCCCGGCCGGGACCCCGGCCCCGGTGCCTGCCCCGGCCCCGGGGGCGCCGACCGGGCGGCAGGAGATGCTGACCAACCTGCTGGCCCGGCCGGATCTGGCCGACCCGGCCGCCGTGTCGGCCCTCGGTAACCTGGCCGCCACCCTCGACGGTCCGGTCGACGCCGTCGACGCGGCGATCCTGCACCTCACCGCCGACACGCTCGCCGGCCTGAACGTTCCCGACACCGCCGTCACCACGCTGGTGCGCGACGCCCGTCAGACCCTCTCCGCGCCGCAGCGGCAACAGTGGGCCGAGACGATCCGCAACCTCGCTGACAACGCCACCGGCACCCGTGGGCCGGCACTGCGCCACCTCGCCGATCGGCTGTTCACCACCGCACCGGATCCGGATCCGGCCCCGGACGCTCCGGATGCCGAGGCTGCCCGGGTGCGGCAGGTGACGCGGGAGCGCCTCCAGCAGGCCACCCAGGAACTCCAGCGCACCGTCGACGACCTCGGCCAGGCGCGCCGGAACGAACGCGACGCGCAGGGCGCCCGGGACGCCGCAGAGGAGTCGCTCGACGCCGCCAGGACCGCCGTCACCGCCGCCGAAGGCGAACGCGCCCGGCTCGAGGAGAACATCGGCGACCTCAACCGTGCGATGCCGGGACTCGAAGCGGAGGTGACGCGACGAGAGGAATTGGAGTCAGCGGCCGGGCAGGCGGTCGACGACCTCGCCACCAGCCAGGACGAGCCACGGCTGGCCGCCGCCCAGGCAGAACTTCTCCAGGCGCAGCGGGAACTGGACACGGCCCGGACGGCGCTGGAGAAAGCCACCAGCGACCTCCGGGACGCCGGACAGAACCTCGACCGGGTCCGCTCGGAGCTGCCGGACCTGCGCCGGCAGGTCGAGACCGCGAGCGAGGAGTTCCGGGCCCGCGACATCTCCGCGCAGGCGCACACCAACACGGTACGGATGCTCGACGAGGCCAGGACGGCCCGCGAGGCCGCCCGGGACGCCGCACAACATCAGGTCGACGCGATGGCGTTGCCGGTCCCACCGACCCCACGCGGCACCCCCGTCATGGACATCGACGCCGCGCTGGCCGACATCGCCCGCTCCGGCCACGGCCGGTCCGCCGTCCAGGAGCTGGACCGCTCGGTACGCGCGCAGCACGGTGGCACGCCCCCGGCGCGCGTGGTGCTGAGCACCGACCCCACCCGGCAGGCCGACAACGCCGCGACCGCCCCGGCGGACGAGACCGCCGTACACGAACTGGACCGGGTACAACTCGCCCGGGACCTCGCCGCGAGCCTGGACACCCCGGTCGAACTGCGGGTCTACGGTGGTAGCACCGCACAGCCGCCGTACCTCGCCTACCCGGGCGGGGAGATGGTGCGGCTGGACGCCACCGGCCGCCCGGAGACCCTCGACGACGCCGTGCGGCGGCTGCCGCAGCGCGTCCAGGACGATCTGGCCCCGCACCGGGGCCGGCCCGATGTGGAATCCCGGCTGGAGATCCTGCACGAGGCGGAGATCGAGTCGCGGCACGACTTCGCCACGGCGGTGGCCGCCCTGGTGGAGAACCTGAACCGGCACCAGGGGTACCTGGCCCACCAGTGGGTCACCCAGGCGACTCCGCCGGTCGACGCCGCCGGCCTGCGGGGGTTGGCCAACGGCCTGGACACCACAGCCTGGCCGGAAACCACCAGCACCCCGCCGGCCGGGTCGGTGGAGACCGGCCGCCCCGACGACGTGGCCGCCGCCTGGTTGGCGTACACCCCGCAGCGGCGTGCCGAGATGATGGCCGACCTGCTGGACGAGGCCCCCGGGCCCGGGTTCACCGCGAGCCGGCCGACCCGCGACCTGCCGGCCGATCCGCCACCGGGCACCCGGGTGCTGGCCGTGGCCGGGTCCACGGTCGCCGCCGGCGTGGTCCTGCCCACCGGGCAACTGCGCTGGTACGAACCCGCCCGCAACCAGATCCACACCGGCAGCATGCAGATGCTCGGCACCTGGGCCAAGGCCCGGGCCGGCGAGGACGCGGGACCGGACGACATCTGGTACATCGTGCCGACACCGAACGGGACCGACAACCCGCGCGACCCGTCGGCCCTCGCGCGCCACGTGGACGTGGCAGCGCGGACCACGTCGACGTCGACCCCGCCGGTCGAGCCAGACCCTTCCGCGGACGTGGCCGGTGCGGTACGCGGTGACGTGTCGTTGCCTGGTGGTGCGGCGGCGTCGTCGCTTGGTGGGGTGCCTGGCAAGCTTGGCGAGCCGGCCGTTGCGGCAACTGGGCCGGCCGTCGCGATGTTCGAGTCCGGGCAGCGGGTCGCCAACTCGGCCGCTGCGGAGCAGGTGCGTCCCGGCAGCAGCGGCGACCCGTGGTGGTGCGTGGCGGCCACGCTCGATGTGTTCCAAACCGAGTACAAACGGCTGGGCAACCGGGCGGTGTTCGACGACCGGATCCTCGGACCCGACGGCCGGCTCGCGCCCAACATGGGCTGGCCGCAACTGATGGAGATCCTCGACACGGTGCCCGAGCCTGTCGGCCCCCACCCGCACGGAGTCGCAGGAGAGGACGTGCTGGCCGCGCTGCGGGCCGTGCCAGGGTCGATGGTCGTGGTCAAGGCCGCGATACCGAACGAGCAGCAGCACGTGTTCGCCCTCTACAGCCAGCCACAGGAATCCGGGCCGCCGAGAATCCAGGTGCGGGACCCCCTGGTGCCCGACGCCGTCAACCGACCCGAACCAGAACAAGATGCGTGGCTACAACACCTGTTCATGTCCAGCACCCTGCTGGCCGCGTTCGACGGGAACGGGCGACCCACCACCATCACCGACCTGCGCGGCCAGACCGCCGCACACCCGCGGCCGAACACCACGACCGGCACCGACACCAGCGCCATCCTGCTCGCCTCCACCAGCACGCCACGCGGCCCGTCCAAGGCGATGCAGGCAGCGGGCGCCACGTCTCCCGAGCCGCCCGGCTTTCCCCGGCAGCCGTCCGATCCAACGGAAAACAACGGCTCGTCTGGTCCTGGCCCGGCGTCTAGTGCCCAGGCATCCGTAGCGGACCCGGATCTGGAAACGGAACTGGCTGAAATGGGTGTGTTTCGAATGAATACACCGACGCTCGATGAGAGATGGGAGCCGCAGGGGGATGCCGACCCGGTCGAGTCGGATCTGCTGGCAGAGTTGGATTCACCGACGTTCGACATGGACTGGGAGTCGGAGGGGGGTGCCGACCCGGTCGAGTCGGATCTGCTGGCAGGGTTGGATTCACCGCCGTTCGACATGGACTGGGAGCTGGAGGGGGGTGCCGACCCGGTCGAGTCGGATCTGCTGGCGGGGGAGGATCCACCGCCGTTCGACATGGACTGGGAGCCGGAGTGGGGTGCCGACCCGGTCGAGTCGGATCTGCTGGCGGGGTGGGACCAGGTGGAACCGGAGCGTGATCTCGGGCCCCTGCCGGAGAACCCCGGACCAACCGAGCCGGACCCGGGGTCGGGTGGGGCGCCGGCGGTCGGTGGGTCCAGCGGCGCCCGGCAGGGCTGGAAGCAGACCGTGGCTTCGGCGGTCGCGCAGTTGTCGGCCGTGGAACGCCGTGGTGGGGTGGATGGGACCCGCGATGATGCGGCGGAGTTCGTGCGGTGGACGAGCGAGGTGCTCGGGGTCGATCTCACGGAGCGCACGCCGAGGTCGAGCGGCTTCTACAACGCGGTGGTGCGTCGCTTCGGGAGGGAGTTGAAGGACGCGGGGGTCGAGCGCAGCAGTGCTGGACTGCGCGCGTGGGTGGCCCGCCAGTTGGCCGCTGACCTTCGCCTGGGTGAGGCGTCGGAGTTCCGGAAGTTGCTTCCGTATCCGGAGGTCATGTCCGAGCAGCGACGGAAGGACCTGCACCGGCAATGGCTTAACAAGATCACGCACAACCTGAACGGCGATTACGACATTGCGCATGTGGTTCCTTACATCATCGCTTCGTTGCCCCTGTCGATGCGGATCCACCATCCGTTCGGTCCCCCG